>JBEPVC010000281.1:0-3366 GCA_041691235.1 Chitinophagaceae bacterium | reverse complement strand
GAAAATATCGATTTTAGCCGATTAATTTCACGTTAACGGCATTCATGCCTTTTTGCCCATTTTGCAAGTCGAATTCCACTTTGTCGTTTTCTTTAATCTCGTCAATTAAGCCGCTTGCATGTACGAATGTTTCTTTAGAAGAATCATCGTGTTTAATAAAACCGAAGCCTTTTTCACTGTTGAAAAATTTTACGGTTCCTGTTGTTTTGTTGTCCATTGTATTGTTGTTTATTAAAAAAATTAACTGCGAAGATATACATTTTAGAGCAGTGTTCCCAACATTGATCAAATTGTTTAAGGAATTAACACTATTATATTTAATTTTTACTCTCTTAAAAAGTCAATGACGTCCTTATTAAAACTTGTAGTTGTTTGAATGTGAGGAATATGCCCAACACCTGGAAGAACAATAACCCTGGCATTTTTAATTTGAGATGCAGTTTTTTTTGCCAATTCGGGAAAATTACCGTGTAATTTTTTTTGTGCGTCAGTAAGTAAGTTTTTTCCGGGAATTGTGCGGTCTATTTTGCCAACTATAAATAATACTGGCATTCTAAGTCTTTTGAATTCATATAATACCGGCTGTTCGTAAATCATTTGCGAGGTTAATGCTTCAACCCATGCTACACTTGAAAAGTCATTTTGCTTCAATGCTTCCGCTTGTGCTTTTACATAAATTTCGTATTTGGATTTCCATACAGGGTAATACGTTTTTTGATATTTTTTGTAAGAAGTATATGTTTCATTAAGACATTCTTTATATACTTTTTCGATTGGTTGCATTTTTACAAAATTCCTGTAATCTTCCAAACCAAGCGGATCTTCTAGAATTAATTTGATTAACCTGTTTGGATACATTAAAGAAAATCTTGTTGCCAGCATTCCGCCCATTGAATGGCCAATAACGTTTATTTTTTTTATCCCTAATGAATCCAATAATAATTTATTATTTCTGGCGAGCATTTCAAAAGTATATTCGAGATTAGGTTTGGTACTTTTGCCCCATCCAATCTGGTCAGGAACAATAACGCGATACCCTGCTTTTGTTAAAGCTGGAATTACATCTTTCCAATAAAAACTATTAAAATTTTTTCCGTGAAAAAGAAGAATTGATTCGCCATTTGGATTTTCAGGTCTGACATCCATATAAGCCATTGATAAATGCTGTTCATCAATATTTAAATTGAAAAACTGAACCGGGTATGGGTATTTGATATTCTGAGAATAAGAATTTATTGAATAAATTAGTAAGAAGTTAAATAGTAAAAATTTGAAAATTCTTTTCATCATTATTGAAAAAATTTAAAAAAGCGCTCCGTTTTGATTGTTTAATAAGATACAGATGACAAATCTAAAATTATAGATCTGATATTTTTTTGCGCGAAGTAGTGGTTTCTTCAAAAAGTTGTTTAAACAGCGGGCTCTCCGTTTTTTTTATTTTGTCCCAAAAAGTAAAATACAGTCCGTAGTTGTATTTAAATTGCTTGTGGTGTAATGAATGATGTGTTGCGCCAATTAGCCATCTCCCTAAAATATTTTTATGAAATTCTTTAGGATATATTTCAATATCCAGGTGATTTATTACACTGCTTAGCGTCATTATGGTTAATTGAATTATAATAACATAATAATGCATGGGCAAAATCATCAACATAATGGGTAAAAAAATTGCCTGTAAAAAACCTTCAATAGGGTGAAATGAAAATGCTGTGAATGGAGAAGTGATATTGCTATCATGATGAACCTTATGAACTATTTTAAAAATGTCAGGCCGATGCATCCAGCGATGAAGCCAGTAATAATATGTTTCGTGTAAGAGCATGAAGACCACAAGACTCAAAGGCAGATACCACCAAGAATAAAAGTATAAATCTGTGTAAACTTTTGTGTAACCTTTTTGCCACAAAATTACAGTCACTGTTCCTGCAATAGAAAAAAGAAGAGAGGTAAAAAGGCTCCATTTTATTTCGATCTTAAACTGGTGTTTTTTATATGGCTTGGTATTTATTTTCCTGTTTTTCCATTTTGCAGGAAACCATATATAAAATATTAGATAGAAAATTCCTGCAAATAAAAAATAACGCCCCGTAATTATTACAAAAAAAAGCAGCGTAAGAATTAATAGCCACAAAGGAGTTGTGAAATCTGGTAATTGCATTAATCCAAATTACGCAAAAAGTTTTTGAAGGCCTCCGAGATTTTCAAGTCAAATTTTTTCAATCGAGGAGTCCGGCAATTACAAATCATCCTGGGGAATAGTGTCATGGTCATCTCCGCCTAAACTGTATTCATTATTTTCTTCATCTTCTTCGCCAATTTCCTCTTCATCATCATCATCTTCGGCACCTGGAATATCGAGATCACTGGCAGTTAGATTTTTTTTGAAACTCCCTTCATTTAATGGTGTGCCGTCGTCGTCTGTGTTATCAAGGGCTGCTTCACGTAAATTAATCTCATCTTCAGTGGGCATATCATTGGCGCTGATATCAAGGTCGTTTTTTTCTGCAGAAGATACATTGGAATCATCGTCTTCGATATCTTCATCCCCAAACAATTCATCGCCTTCTTCATCAGAAGATGCTATTGTGTTATCGGCAAGTTCACCCAAAGGCATTGGCTTAATATTTTCCTGGCCTGGAATATCCTTTACATCAGGCAAATTTATAATGGTTGTTTCAGGTTTCATTTTTTTTACGTCCTGAACAGAATCAACAAGATCAGATATCTTCTCTTTTTCCGGGTTAATGTTTTTTTTCATGCTATAAAATTTAAGAAGATGGGAGAAAATTCTATGCCAGTAAATTATTTCAGATAGTTTTGAATTCTTTCAATTAATTCTTTGTTGTTTAATTCAATACCCATACCTTTGCGCTCCCGAAATAAATTTGGGTCAATAAAAGTTCTTTAAATATGTCTCAAAGAATCAGGATTAAACTTCAGTCTTACGACCATAATCTCGTTGATAAATCAGCAGAAAAAATTGTAAAGACCGTTCGCAGCACAGGCGCAGTAGTAACAGGTCCTATTCCTTTACCTACTCACAAAAAAATATTTACTGTTTTGCGTTCGCCACATGTTAATAAAAAAGCACGTGAGCAATTTCAATTGTGTACGCACAAAAGGCTTTTAGATATTTATACCAGCAGCTCCAGAACGGTAGACGCTTTGTCAAAGCTGGATTTACCTTCAGGCGTTGATGTTGAGATTAAAGCATAAGTCATTAATCTTTCCATAAGGAAAGCGTGATGAAAAGTTCTTATAAAAATTGTAACACCCATCTCCAATTTATTGGAGCGCTGGGTATAATAAAATAGAAATGAAAAGTATTATTGGAAAGAAAGTTGGCATGACCAGCATTTTCGATAC
>JBEPVC010000280.1:0-3415 GCA_041691235.1 Chitinophagaceae bacterium | reverse complement strand
GAAATCCTATACCGGCTACTATAAAAAAACTGGTATTGTGTATTGCATAGTATTATAAAAACACTTATATTTGTGTTAGAAAGATATTTTTCAAGAAAATTCATCCGAATAAAAAATTTTAAAAATGAATATTGATAATACCGCCAGCCAAATGCGAAAAGGAGTTCTGGAGTTTTGCATATTATCTATAATAAAACTTGGAGAAGCTTATCCGAGCGATATAATTGACAAGATGAAGGCTGCGAACTTAAATATTTTAGAGGGAACACTTTATCCTTTGCTAACGCGGCTAAAAAATGCAGAATTTCTTACATACAGGTGGGTGGAAAGCAATAGTGGCCCTCCACGCAAATATTTTTCACTTACAGAAAAAGGCGCAGATTTTTATAAAGAGCTTGAGGCTACATGGCTCGAGCTGGCTAATGCGGTTGAGGCAATAACCGTTAAAAAAAATTAACCCATAACTCAACTTCAACAAAAAATAAATAGAATAGTCATGAAAAAAGTAATCAATATAAATTTCCAGGGCACAATAGTTCCTATAGAAGAAACATCTTATGAGCTATTAAAACAATATACAGAAAGCCTGAGAAATTATTTTGCTAATGAAGATGGCAGAGAAGAAATAATAAATGACATAGAGAGCCGGATTAGTGAATTGTTTCAGGAGCGCTTAAAAAACGGGTCAACCTGCATAACAGACGACGATGTCAATACAATAATTAATAACATGGGGCGTCCTGCTGATTTCGAGGAAGCGGAGGGAGGAGAACAGAAATCTTCTTCTAATAAAAATGAAAATAAAGGAAGCGATTTTCACTTTGGAACATCCGGTGATAAAAATAAAAAATTGTACCGTGATGAGAATAACAAAATCCTGGGTGGTGTTTGTAGTGGTATAGCAGCCTATTTAGGGATTGATCCGGTTATTGTTCGGGTATTATTTATTGTGTCAGGCATCGGGTTCCTTGCTTACATTCTGTTATGGATGTTTGTTCCGGGAAGTAATATGATTGTAAATGGTGTGAGGAAGAGGCTTTACCGTAATCCGGATCAAAAAATAATTGGAGGAGTATGCAGTGGAATGGGCAGCTATTTCAATGTTAATCCATGGATTCCAAGAGCAATTTTTTTAATTCCGTTTATTTCCTTTTTTTTCAGATGGGGACATTTTGGACCACTTACGTTTCCTAATTTTTTAAGCTTCTCCTTTAGTCCCGGCACTTTTATAATCTATATAATATTATGGCTGGTTATTCCGGAGGCAAGCACAACTTCTGAAAAACTAGAGATGAAAGGGGAAAAAGTAGATCTGAATTCAATTAAGAATTCGGTAGTTGAGGAAATGAAAGGCGTAAAAGAAAGAGTTAACAAATTAGGACAACAAGCAGGCAATATAGCAAAGGAAAAAGGAAGTGAATTTGGTACTGAAGTCCATTATGCCGCGAAACGCACAAGCGGGGTATTAGGGAACATTATAGTCACTATTTTTAAAGTATTCGCTTATTTCATCCTCGGTTGTATAGCATTTTCTTTTATTGTCGCACTATTCGCACTTGCTGTCGTATCCATCGGCCTCTTTCCTTTAAAAGATTTCGTACTTACCAATGGCTGGCAAAGTGCGCTGGCATGGGGCACACTTATATTTTTTATAGGAGTTCCCGTAGTAGGCATCATTACTTTTATTATAAGGAGAATAGGAAAAATAAAACGACATAATCGTTTAATGCGCTACTCGTTTTTTGGTTTGTGGCTTTTAGGGCTTATATGCTTTATCTCCTTACTTTTTTCAGTAGGCAATGATTTCAGAAGAACCAGTTCTATAATTGAAAATAAAGTGGTGCTCGAAAATTCCGGAATTACCAGCCTTGAAGTGGTCCCCTTTCCGAATACTAATTTTAGCAGAAGCAATAGTTGGTTACGTCTTGAGCCCTTCGCAACATTCGATGACGATACTGCATATATTGGAAATGTAAGAATTAAAATTGAAAAATCTTTGACAGATAGCTTCCAGGTTGGCCTTGTAAAAATGTGTAATGGCAATACAAGAAAAGATGCAGATACTTTAGCTTCTCTTATTAAATATAATATTACCCAAAATGATTCAATGCTTTTAGCTGACAGGGCTATTGCAGTAAATACAAATGATAAATTTCGTAATCAAAGTGTTCAATTAATAGTTTATGTACCGGTTGGACATCACATTAAAATAAACAAAAGCTTTGGTTATACTAACCATATAAGAATGAATGGTCCATGGGATCATGATCAATGGTTTAACTGGGAAGATGATGATTTTGATTACAAATATGGGGTAGAATATATAATGCAGAAAGACGGCTTATATACTTTGAATGGAATACCTGCGGGAAGAGAAGACAACTGGAATTCACAGGACGATGATGATAACCATTCAAGCCCATTGCCCGGTGATCAAAATTATAGATATGATAGAAATAGCAAAGCCGATTCGTTGAGAGTGATTAAAGAAAAAGAAATACAAAAAATTCAATCTTCGGTAGATTCATTAAAAGTGGAAAGGCAGAAAGAAATAATAAGACAGAGAGACTCTCTCAATAAAGCAAAGGAGAAGCTTGAAAAAAATATTGAAAAATTAAATGAAAAAAGCGATTCAATTTCCGAGGCCTACTTATATTCCGGGAACCATGTGTATGGCTTCGTAATAAATATCTGATCGCTAATCTTTGTTTTAAAGTTGAAGTTGAATAATGAAAGGCTTCATGCAAAAGCATGAGGCCTTATTGTTTTACGATGAAACTCTGAGAAAAAAAATGAATCATTAGTATGGTTCGCTAAATTTTTTTCAAAACAATCTAAACATCGCATAACCCTGACTTTTTCTCATAAATTTGCAACTCCTTAAAAAAAGATTTATGAAGAATACTCCTTTTACCCAAAAACATATAGAGCTTGGAGCTAAAATGGCGGAGTTTGCGGGATACAATATGCCTATAAGTTATTCCGGCATTAATGACGAGCATCTTACCGTGAGAAAGAACGCAGGAATTTTTGATGTAAGTCATATGGGGGAGTTTATTTTAAAAGGAGAAAACGCGCTGGATCTCATACAAAGAGTTACAAGCAATGACGCATCAAAATTAATTGCCGGAAAAGCTCAATATAGTTGCCTTCCAAATGAAATTGCCGGTATTGTAGATGATCTAATTGTATACTGTATTGAAGAAAATAAAGTTTATATGTTGGTTGTTAATGCATCTAACATTGAAAAAGATTGGAAATGGATACAAGACCACAATAACAAAGCCGTAGAAATGCACAACATCTCAGAACACACCTGCCTGCTGGCTATTCAAGGCCCGAATGCAACAAAAATATTGCAGCCTCTTACCGATATTGATATTATGAACTTAAAATATTACACTTTTGTAAAGGG
>JBEPVC010000279.1:0-3433 GCA_041691235.1 Chitinophagaceae bacterium | reverse complement strand
AATTGCTAAACAACATCCTGTTTACTCCATTAGTTTCTACTAAAAAATTTCCGTAAGGTGCTTTGCCATTGTATGGTTTATCTTCAAAAGTGCAATCATAAAATTTTGTTGCATCCTTATCAGTTGGTGAATTGTAACCGTGAGCTATTGACCCATAAATATTACAATGGCGAAAAGTGTAACCAGGTTTTGTAACCCATATTGACCAACTGGTAGTTCCCCAGAAAGTGCAATCATTAAAAGTGCAATCAGCACTATTACCATTATTGGCAACTAACCCGAGACCTGTGTTATCAGTAAATTCGCAATTTTCAAAAATACCATTTTTTACAGAGCCCTTTTCTGCCTCAATATCTACGCCTGCTCCGGGAGGAGAATTAAATTTTGATTTGCCTGTATGATTGAATTTGCAATTTTTAACATAAAGCTGGTTGCCTCCAACCCACGATAAGCCTTGACGTGAATTATATTCAAAGCTGCTATTCGTCAATTGAATGCTATCGGGAGGATCGCTTTTTTTATTTGAAACAATTATTCCATCAAGCCCAAAATGATGAACATTCATATTATCAGCCAAAACATTTTTGCTATTTAAAATAAAAATACCTGTGTGAGGGACTTGTCTTCCGACGTCCCCGTAAGTTCCACCCAGAATTATATTTTGATTGTTGCCATCAAGCTCAATATTTGAAATAGTAACACCTGTTGAATTAATTATGTAAAAACATACACCCGGAATTGCCGCATAAGCCCTATTCACAAAATTATTTCCATTTTTATTTTCTTTACCGGTTACTGGGGAAAAGGAGCCCATGCGCATCCCATTTTGATATTGCAATTTGGCGCCATTCTCACCTGTAATAGAAAAGTTTTGAACATTTATAATGCGCATTACATCTTCGCCTTCATACGCGGCTTTATTTAGCTGGCCACCTGTAAAAGTTTGTTTGCCCACAATATAAACTCCTTTCGAAATAACAAGTTTTCCATTGCCTCCTCTTTTATTAAAATAATCTGCGGCCTTATTAAAAGCAGCTTGGTCATTGGTTTTGCCATTGCCTTTTGCTCCAAAAAATTTTATAGTTTTTTGTTCAAAGTTTTGAGCATGCACAGCAGATGCAAAAAAAGAAAACAACCCAATCAATAATAATTTCATTCTTTGAAAGTTGATACTAGTTCGAACTAATATATTCGCCTAAGTTTAATTAAACAGGCAAATGAGAAATATAAATTAACACTCCTGAAATGTAATCAGCAAAATAAGAGCCAATGATTTGATTAATCGGCTGCAAAGAAGTATTAGCTTTTTACTTCATTTTTTTTGACAAGCCTCTGACAGTTTTTTTGTAGTTATCAAGTTCCGCAAGTTGATCCTGTATAAATTGATTGTCTTCTAACTTTCCTATTACAGCATTCATTTCGTTTTTGGTTTCGTAAATCATTTTTCTGAATGAATTCGTATAATCTTTTGCCCTGGATTCATAAATTCCCTTACTCATCCAGCTTTTGGTATTGATAGATTCTTCTAATAAATTTTTAAAAACCGGTAACGTAAATTGCTTCGAAGTGATATTTAGAATTTCGAGGAAAGATGTGAAGGCATGAACCAGCTTGTCATTTTTATAACTAGCCCCTGATTGGCGGTAAACGTCATGCACCTGTGCCCAGGAGTTAAGTTTATTTGTTTTAATTTTTGATTTTAATTTCTCCACATCTTCAACCTTCATTAGTTGACCACCCATGTTTACCCATTCCGATCTCTGAATTTTTGTGGAAATACTTTTTTTCAATTCTTCGAATGATGTAATGTTATTAGTTTTCACCTGTTCTGCCAGTTGAATAACCCCATAATATATAATCAACTCTTTAAATAAACTAATGACCTGCGGAACTTTAACTATCTCGATTAAACGCTGACTATTCTCAAAACCTTTTGCAAAATAATTTCCATTTTTATCTGCCTTTAAACCGGATAAAAATTTAATTGAATCAAACATTTCGTTGATCGTATCAGGAGCCAGGTAATCGTATTCTATCTCCTGAATTTTTTCAGTCCTCCTGTCTCTGTCCTGGTATTTCCAGGTGTTGCGTGCAAGAGCATACATGTTATATTTAAACCAATAGCCCGGCATTATAACAAGTTTGTTATTGGCAACGTCGTTACTAACCAAACTAAAAGGAAGAGAAATATTTAGCTCGTATGGAAAATCTGCTTTCGACAAAATAGTAAAGGAAGCAAATTTTGAATTATGCTTCAGGCTCACACAGAGGCCAGGCCAAAACCCACGTCCGGCAATAATTTCACCATCTGCACTCCGGCTGTTGTGATTACTTCCAATAGTCGCTCCTGCCGCAATATTACTTTGGCCCATTACTAAAGAAGCACATAAAAATGAATTGTTATGATGTTGTTCATGTGCGGGAAAAATAAGTGAATTCAAAACCTCGCAACATGAAATAGTTGAATTATTTCCTAGGTAAGAATTGATAAGCCGTGCGCCGTATTTAAGTTGTGAATGTGATGCCATTACAAATCTTACTGCTTTTACCCCATAAAAAATTCTGCAGCCATAACCGATAATTCCATTCACCATTTCACAGCCTTCGCCTATTTGTGTAGTGCGTTCTTCATCACTGTTGATCGTAAGATTTTTTAACTTATTTGCGCCTTTTAAATACGCATCTGTTCCAATTGAAACGTCTTTAATAATGTTGCAATCTTTTAAAACGCAGCGGTCGCCAATAGTTCCATAGTAGCCACGTTTTTTGTCAAATTCTTTCTGCGTAAGCTCTATAAATTTTTCCAGTAAATCTTTGTCATCGCGGTTGCTACTCCATAAATATGCATCACCAGGAAGCATGTTATTAAAAGGAATTATGCGCCTGCCGCCATTTTCGTTTCTTACTTCCATCCACACTCTTGTTACTTCCGTTTCGCCTTCTTTCAAAATTCCATTTCCAAATTTTGAATAATCTGTTGTGGCAAGCTCATTCACGTTTGCAATCATCACTTCATTTCCTATAATGTAATGACTTAAATAATGAGCATTATCAATACAAATATTATCGCCGAAATCGCAGCTTATAATGGTGCTGTTGTAAATACCTACGGGCATTCGCAGGTTATGAAATTCAAGATAGAATGGTTCTAATTTCCCGATACGAACCAATCCGAAAAACTTGCAATTTTTTACCAGTCCAGGAGCAAAAGCTTCTGAAACAAAAATTTTGTTCCAGTCATCAGAATTATTTCCATTGCGAATAAGAATTTCTTTTTCCGAGCTGGAAAGCTTGCGATAACTGATTCCGTTAGTATTTTGCTTATTCCGGAGGTAATATTCATCTTCACCTGAAGGCAAATATTTTGAATCAATAAAGTTGTATCCTAAATTATTTACGGGATGTTTTGTAATTATATTCATATAACTCAACG
>JBEPVC010000278.1:0-3470 GCA_041691235.1 Chitinophagaceae bacterium | reverse complement strand
TCATGCAAAAATATTCTGCAAACAATTGCCGATACTTCAAAAGACAATGCAATTCTCCAGGATATTTATTCTGCCTTCGGAAGTTATTATCAACAAAAATCTTTTTACAGCACAGCCCAGGATTATTATATTAAAAGTATTCAACTGCGTGAGAAAAATGTTGACACTACAACAAATTCCAAAGCAAAATTTGATTATGCAATTCAGTGCGATCAATTATCCAAGCTTTATCTTAATACACAAATGGCTGATAAAAGCCTGGCTTCTCTCAGAAAAGGTGAGCGCTTTGCAGACGTATCGCCGGTTGTGAGCAATCGTTTATTAAGTTCCTTTGTTGAAGCGTTTACAACTTTAGGTAATATTGACTCAGCGCTTTATTATAATAATCAACTTTCATTGCACACAAAAAATCAATCTATATTTCCTTCGGAACTGGTTTCGTCTAACCTTAACATCGGGTTATATTATATTGATCACAAACAATATGATAAAGCATTGCCGTACGTAAATAAAGGTGATTCTCTTGCTGCAGTTATTCAATCACCGTTTTTAATTTTCCAGGCGCAAATGATAAAGGGAAGATATTTAGAAGAGACAGGAAAATTTCAACAATCTCTTACTTTATTGAACCAGGCACTGCCCGTTTCGTTACAACTAAGCAAAGAGCTTTATTCTAACATTTTAAAATACATGGCTCTTTCTTATAAAGGATTGGGGAATGAAAAATCTTCTTTGCAATATTATGAGCAATATGTCGGCGTACAGGATACACTTAACAAAGAAAAAATTTCCAGGACCTTTGCCGATCTTGAAACACATTATCAAACTGCTGAAAAAGAAAACCGAATCATAGCGCTTGATCAAAAAAATAAACTGAACATTCTGGAATTGAAGGAAGCGTCTAACACAAGAAGATTATTGATTTTAGGATTAATAAGCTTAGGAATTTTTTCATTGCTGCTGTATTTTATTTACCGCAATAAAGAAAAGCTTAATAAATTACTTAACCAGCGTAACCACCAACTTGATGAACTTAACAATGAATTATCCATCGCTAACGATACAAAGGCAAAACTGTTTGGCGTTATCAGCCATGATTTAAGAGCACCGGTTAGTAAAATTGTGCAGCTGTTACATTTGCAAAAAGAAAACCCGCAATATTTTACCAGTGAAATGCGGCAGCAATATGATGAGCGCTTAAATAAAGCTTCTGAAAATGTGCTGGAAACCATGGAAGATCTTTTATTATGGAGCAAGAGCCAGATGAAAAATTTTACGCCTCAATTCAAAATGGTTAAGATTGCTCCTTTACTATCCCAAGAAATAGCGCTTTTTGAAGAACAGGTGAGAGAGAAAGAACTACGTATAAACCTAAACGTTAGTAATGAACTTTCTAAAGATACTGATGAAAATTTTCTTGCTGTTATATTGAGAAATTTAATACAGAATGCGATAAAGCAAAGCGATAATAAAGCCGCGATTACTATTGAAGGAGATGCCAACACTATTTCAATTACCAATCCTTCGGAAAATAAAAATGCGGCTGACTTAAATTCAATATTGCAGCAAACCCAGGTCAGCAGTAAAAATTCAGGACTCGGTTTACAAATCGTAAAAGACCTGGCAACAAGACTTGGTATTAAAATATATTTTCAGCAAAATGATACCAGCAGTATGTCGGCAATTGTAAGCTGGGTATAAGTCAAAGCTAAATTGAATTAAAAAAATTCCAGCAATTTTTCTTTTATACTTTCCGGCATTACACAACGCTTCATGGTTTTTACTTCGATAAAATAAAGTGTTACAGCACCGGCACTTAATAGTTCATTCCTCTCATTAAAAATTTCAGAGTGAAAAACAATCTTATGATGAACAGGTAACTCTTTAAGATTGGTTACAACGGTTAATAAATCATCGTAGCGTGCCGGACGTAAAAACCTTGTATGAATTTCTACTACCGGCATAATAACGCCGGTTGCTTCGATACTTTTATAAGTGATGCCAAGATTACGTAATGCTTCTGTTCTCCCGATTTCATAAAACTCTGCATAACGTCCATGATATACAACCCCCATCTGATCTGTAAGAGCATAGTGAACGCGGATTTGATTTTTAAAAGAATACAATTTTTATTTAAAATTTTTAGATACTGAACTAATTGACTGCGTTGCTGATCACTGCTTACTGCCCACTGTCAACTTCCCTTTATTTCCCCACCATTCCATCAACACTTATTCTACCCGGGCCGCAAAAAAGAATAGTTATTAATGATGTAAGATAAAGCGCAGCCTTTTCACCATCACCAAAAATATCTCCGTGAGTTACCGAAATTAATACTACGCTCATTACAATAATAATTGGAATAGTTGCGAGACGCGTAAACAATCCGAGTATTAAAAATATAGAACAGAAAAATTCAGCAAACACTGTGAGGGCAAGGGAAACCGTAAAGCCAAGGCCCATAAAATTCATGAAATGATTTTTCATAGTGTTGAAATGTACGAGCTTGCTGTAACCATGACTTGCAACTAAAATACCTGTTCCAACGCGTAATAAAAGCATTGCAAAATTGAATGCGCCTGTTGAATATTTTGTTGAAAGAATTCTTTTCATAATTTTTTTTACAATTGTGTTAACAAAGATTGATGCAATTTAAAGTGTTTTATTTTCATCAATAAATTATTGATCGGGTATAAAGAAATTGTGGTTGTATTTTTGCGCCGGTAATTTTTTTCTTTTTTAGATGAGATACGATCATATTTCATCTTTAAAAATAAATATATAATTCATGAATCGTTTTCTTCTTCCAATTGTCCTTCTTTTTTCCACTTCGTGTTTTGCTCAGCCTAACTTTAATGTTACTGATCCTGAAAAAGATTTTAAAGAAGCAAAAGAATTTTTTATTAAAGGACAGTACAGTCTTGCTTATCCGCTGCTGAAACCGTTAGTAGATAAATATCCCGAGAACACGCAAAGCAGCCACGCATACCTTAACCAGGATATTGCATATTACTATATTGTTTGTGGATTAAAGCTAAACCAGGAAGTTGCAGAACAGGCAGCACAGCGCTTTGTTGATGCTGCCAATAATGAACCAAGGCAACAAATGATGAGCTTTCATCTTGCAAAATATTATTTTACAAAAAATGATTTTGCACATGCAGTTGTTTTTTATGAGAGGGCCGGTTACGACAATTTAAGCAACGAAGAAATTGCGGATGCCAAGTTTGAGCTTGCTTATTCTTATTTTAATTTAAAAGAATTTGAAAAAGCAAAACCTCTCTTCAATGAAATTCATCAACTGCCCGATAATAAATATTACTATGATGCTAACTATTATTATGGTTTTATAAGTTATCGCGATAGAGATTTTCCCGATGCATTAACCTCATTTAAAAAAGTTGAGAATCGTGATAAATACAAAGGGCTTGTGCCGTACTACATTGCACAGATTTATTATTTTGAAGGAA
>JBEPVC010000277.1:0-3474 GCA_041691235.1 Chitinophagaceae bacterium | reverse complement strand
GCCATTTTTTTGTTCTTTATTTTCTCTTCGTATGAAAAAATGGATTCAAAAAGCGTTTTAAAAAAAATGCATGACCGTTATTCCAATAAATGGTATCACACATTTACATTTTCTCAAACTACCGAACGTTACAGGAATGACAGCCTAATAAAAACTTCTACGTGGTACGAAGCGGTGATGTTTCCGGATAAGTTCCGAATTGATTTTGGCAACATTATGGATGGCAATGCAGTTATCTTCAACAAAGATTCAGCTTATAATTTTCGTAATGGCAAACTTGATACTGTTACCGTAAATAATGATGACCTTACTTTTTTATTAGGTGGCATGTATTTTTCTCCTTTCGATTCTGTGCTGAGCACAATTTCACATTTAGGATATAATCTTACTAAATTCAAAGAGGATACGTGGCACAATTCTCCCGTGTACGTAATTGGCGCTGACAGTGTAAATGAAAAAGTAAATCAATTATGGATCGATAAGGAAAAGCTTGTTCTGGTGCGGTTTATAGAATATAATGATACTCATAAAGAAGAAGGCATTTTAGAAAAGCAAAAACCATTTGGCAATGGATGGTCTGAAACAAAAGCAACATTTTATTTTGATGATAAACTTGCGCAGGTTGAATATTATCATGATTGCAAAGCAAATGAAAATATTGATCCGGGTGTTTTTGATCCATCAAAATTTGGAAAAGTGCATTGGTATAAAGAGAAATAATTGTTTTGCACTTTTATTATTTCCTGAAATTATTATTACCTGTCCCGATAACGTGTAAGATTGAAGCCCAGTTTTATTCCGCTAAAAAAATACATGTCTTTTATTTTTGAATTGCCTCTTACCTGCCCTTCTTCCTGGAACGGAACTCCCTGCTTTCTATAAGATAATTCTGCTGCAGTCGGGCCTTTTGCCTGCGCAAGCACATCTAAGTTGGGATAAGTTTTACTTACATCATCAAGATAATCTGTTAATAAAAAGCGGTACCCGAATTCATAGCTTATTTCCCAATTCTCTTTGAAACTCATTTTCCAGCCAAAGCCAACCGGGAAGCAAACCTGTATCAAAGAATATTGTTTTCTGTCGGCATATTGATCCAAACCTTCACCTTCTGTACTCAATGGCTGCAAAAAAGTTTTTGTATTATTTTGGTCATAAGTATAGGGATTAAAATGAAAAGCCCCTACCCCTGCTAAAATATAAGGGTAGGAAAAATAAATTTCAGGATCGGCCAGGATAATTTCAGCACAAACATTTGCTTCAAGTATGTTACTTTTAAAATTAAGGTTCCTCGCTTTTAAATCGGGGGCTGTGTTAAATTTATCATTTCCGAGAACGGTTCCAAAACCAACACCTACACGAAAATTTATGAAATCACCGGAATTATACTTGAGATTAAGATTTACTGCTGGCCGCATTGTTTTGAAGGAAACCCTTTGCTGGGTGAGATCTCCATTATAGCCCGATACCCCCACCATTAATTCTGCCACCCATTCCTGACCAAGACAGGTATTAGCGATTAATAAAAATACAAACACGAATGATTTCATTTTAACACGTGATTTGGTCATCATTTTTATTTACACATCATCAAAAAAAAGTGGCAAAATAAATACCAACTTAATGCGTGTAAGTTAATGCAATTTACATTTAAGCCCGTTAGGCTGTAGTGACTTACTTTATCAATAGCCGCCATCAAATTAAATTTTTATTTACCTTGGATTAGCAAAAATAAATGTAAGAATATGTTTCAACTTAGTAAAAGCCTGATATTTTTTTTCCTTTGCTTTTGTAGCGTTACAAACACAGGTGCACAAAGCAATTCTCCCAAATTTAAAATAATTGCCTTTTATACCGGAAGAAACGATTTGGCGCATATAAGCTTTGTACATGAGGCCAATCGCTGGTTTCCGAAAATTGCCAAAGAATATAATTTTAGTTATGATTCTACCAATGACTTGGATAATTTAAATACTGAATTTCTTTCTCATTACCAGGTTGTGATTTTTTTAGATACACGTCCTGATGATCCGTTGCAAAGAGTAGCCTTCAAAAAATATATGGATAATGGCGGCGGATGGATGGGATTTCATTTCTCAGGCTTTGCACTTACTCCTTCCGATTTTCCCCAGAACTGGAACTGGTATCACAATACATTTTTAGGATCAGGCTCTTATGTGAGCAACACGTGGAGGCCAACTTCAGCAGTGTTACGTGTTGAAGATTCCATGCATCCGGCCACAAAAAATTTACCTGCAACTTTTAAATCCTCGCCAAGTGAATGGTACCGCTGGGAAAACGATTTGCGAAAAAATCCGGATATAAAAATATTATTGTCTATTGATTCAACCAGTTTCCCGTTAGGAACCGGGCCAAAGCTTTATGAAATATGGCACAGTGGCTACTATCCCGTTGTGTGGACCAATAAAAATTATAAAATGATATATTTCAATATGGGGCATAATGATATAGATTATGAAAATAAAACCAATAAAGAATTATCATTCACTTTAGATAATCCAATCGAGGATAAATTAATTATCAATAGTTTGTTATGGCTGGGTGATAATAAATGATAAAAAGCAACGAGGAAAATAATTGAATTCACATTTCTCTATCCAATAAATAATGTGCAAGATCTTTAAGCGGTGTTTTTCGTGAAGACAAAACGGCCATCTCTTCCAGATGTTCCATGGCAACGAACATATATTTTTGCTTTAGTTCCTTTGCCCATTCATCTATGTTGCATGATTTATAGATGCCAATCACAGATTGAATTTTACTTTCGTTGTCAGACTTTAATAATTCGATTAGTTTCTCTTTTTGTGATGTTGAAGAAACATTCATTGCCCGTAACAATAAAAATGTTTTTTTGTTAGACATAATATCACCGCCGGGCTTCTTTCCAAATTTTTCAGGATTTCCAAATGCATCTAAATAATCATCCTGGATTTGAAAAGCAATTCCAATATTTTTTCCAAACTCGTACAGGTGTTGTTGATTACCTAACCCCGCACCGCCTAAGATTGAGCCAAGTTGCAAACTGGCAGCAAGTGCCACAGATGTTTTAAGTGTTATCATTTTCAGATAATCATCAAAACTAACGTCGGGCATTTTTTCAAAGTCCATATCGAGCTGTTGGCCCTCACACACTTCCTTTGCTGTTTTATTAAAAAGAGACAGAACCTGTGGCAAAAAATCTACGTGTACACTATTTAACGCTTCATAGCCTGCAATAAGCATTACATCGCCGGCAAGCAGCGCAGTTGAATCACCAAATTTTGCATGTACAGTTTGCATACCCCGGCGCAATGGAGCTTTATCCATTATGTCGTCATGAACCAATGTAAAGTTGTGGAAAAGTTCAATTGCGGTAGCCACGTGATAAGCGTCCGGATTAATTGTGCCAAACAATTCGTTTCCCATCAGGCACATCACAGGCCGAATGCGTTTACCCCCAATAGTTAGTAAGTATTG
>JBEPVC010000276.1:0-3478 GCA_041691235.1 Chitinophagaceae bacterium | reverse complement strand
GAAACATCTGTTACAGACACTCTTTTTTCATCAGAAAACATTTTATATAAAAATATAATTGCAGTTAATACGGATTATATTTTTATTTCTGCTACAAAGGATGAGATTTTAAAAATTAATACTACCACAAAAGCATTCGGCTTTTTAAATGCTGCAAGCAGTTACAGAATGTGTTTAACCTGTTTTAATAATACATTGTTTGCAGTTGCAGATGATAAATTATTATTGATAGATGCTAATAATAACGTAACCAGGAAAACTGTTTCTATAAACAGCCTTAATGACCAGTCTTTAAATGTTAATGAAATAGGCAGTGATGAAAGAGGGCATTTATTTATATCCCTCACTAATCATTTATATGAATTTGATACCGCCGGGAATTATAAAAATGAAATTACTGACATCAATAGAAATGCAGTTCTGACTGCAGGATTTATTCATAGAATATACGCTGATAAATTCGGCAGGATATGGTTATTAAGCAACGATAATGTTGTCCTTATTCAAAACCACGAAATACCCTTCACACATTTTGTGTATGCCGGGGCTAAAAATAATTTCATCAGGAGTCTTTATTACGATGAGAAAAAAAATTTATTGTTTGCAGGCTGCTTTAGCGGGGGCCTGCAAGTGTATGATACCCTTGGAAATGGTATATGGAAAGAACCCTTAATCACAAAAAAAGTAAAAGACATTTTGGCTATAGAAAAGCTCATGGATGACAAATATTTAATCGTCACTTATGGATTTGGTTGGTACACGTTTACACTCTCTACCAAAGAACTTCGGCCTTTTGATATTTCTGCTACAGTAAACGCCATCCTCGAGCCAAATCTGGTAAGATTTACAAATAATATTCAGCGATTAGATGATAGTACTATTATTGTAGCGACGTACAAAAATATATTCCGATGCGTTTTTTATAAAACTGCAATAAAATCTGCAATACCACTTTTACCTGTTACAAATGAATTTCAAAACAAGATTGACTGTTTTTTGTATGCGACAGATAAAACTTTATGGATGGGCACTTCAACCGGTGTACTTTATGAGCTTGATAAAAATCATCATGCAGCCACTTATCAAATCCCTGGAAATTATATAGTGAGAACCATTGCAGAAGATGCCTTACATAATATATGGGTTGGCACTGATAAAGGCCTATGCGTTTATTCCCGGCAAGGCAAATTCATAAAAGAAATTACTTCAGAAACCGGACTGCTTAATGATTGCATATATTCATTGCTTCCGTTAACTGGTATCAGTGCTGTTTTTGCAAGTAGCAACTATGGCTTGTCTTATATTTCTTTACAGGGTAATATAAACAATTATTCAAAAGAATTAGGTCTCCAGTATCTTGAATTTAATACGGCATCGTGTCTAAAAACACAAACAGGTAAATTGTATTTTGGCGGTGTAGATGGCGTTATTTCTTTTTATCCGCGTTCACTTAGGGTAGCTACCGACACACCGGGCATATTTATTACAAAACTTGTAATAGATGATGTTTCTTATAATTTTTCATGCCCGTTTCGTAAAGGGGATTCTATACTTCTAAGTTATTCGAACAATCATTTACAGCTCGGTATTACGGCGTTAGGCCTTTTAAACCCTGATGAATATATTTATAAATACCGATTAAAAGGCTTTCAAAATCAATGGGAAGTTACTAACCATCCTGACAACATTAATTATATTTTGCCACCGGGTCAGTATGTGCTGCAGATTATATGCAGCCCAAATTTCTCGGCGAATATTTCTTTCCAAAAAAGTATAACTATATTGATTTCGCCGCCCTGGTGGCGAACATGGTGGTTTATAATTCCTGCTATCTTGTGTTCCATAATTATTATAGCAGTGCTTGTTCATCTTTATAACCGGAATAAATACAATCAAAAGATTAAGT
The DNA here is from genome assembly GCA_041691235.1 of Chitinophagaceae bacterium. Taxonomy (GTDB): domain Bacteria; phylum Bacteroidota; class Bacteroidia; order Chitinophagales; family Chitinophagaceae; genus Ginsengibacter. The sequence continues at coordinate 1,572 of JBEPVC010000276.1, read as the reverse complement.
TGTTGCAGGCTAAAAATGAGATGCAATCGGAAAGAGAACGTATTAGCCGTGATTTACATGATAACCTTGGAGCGCAGGCAAATATTTTAATGCATGGAACTGAGCAGTTGCAAAATGCACCTGGTACGGATGCTGCCCTTATAGATAACCTTCATACTACTGCCAGAGATATGATGCATTCCTTAAGAGATACTATTTGGGTGATGAAGAGTCATAATATTAATGCTTCAGAAATTTGGTTTCGTATCATAAATTTTTCCAAACAATTGAGCATATTTTATAAAGAAATTAAAATAGCGGCTGATGGAGAACTACCCGAGAAATTTTCTTACAGTTCTGAAAAATCCTTGCATATAGTTTTAATAGTTCAGGAAGCATTGAATAATGCGGTAAAGCATTCCCAGGCTAAAAGTATTAATGTAATAAGCATTGTTGAAAAAGAAGCCTGGGTAATTGAAGTAAAAGATAACGGCAAAGGAATTACAAAAATTGGACAGCCTTCTGGCCGGGGAGGCAACGGTTTAAATAATATGAAAGAAAGAGCTCTTATGGCAGGGATAAGTTTGATGATAGGTAGCGATAATGGTAAAGGCACTATTATAACCTTGCGAATTCCCCCAACAGAAAATCACCCAAATTGATTATTGATTTCATAAATTAAAGGATTCAATTTTGATAAAATGCATTTATGATAAAGGTGGCAATAGTAGACGATAAGGCGAGCAACAGAAGAATATTAGAGGAAAAATTACTTGGCAACAAAATGTTCTCGGTAACATTTAACGGGGCCAATGGTGAAGAATTTTTAGAAAAAATGCGTGATATGAAAGATGATGAACTGCCTGACATAGCCATTATGGATTTGGAAATGCCGGTATTGGATGGCGTAGCAACAATAGCAACAGCCTCCGCATTATATCCTGCAATAAAGTTTGTTGTACTGACTGTATTTGATGACGACAATAAAATTTTTAAAGCAATAAAATCGGGGGCGTGCGGATACCTGCTTAAAGAAGAAAGCAGTTCGACCATTACAGACATGCTTCTGAACCTATGGGAGAATGGCGCCGGGCCAATTTCTCCAAGCATTGCATATAAAATTTTGCAAATGATTCAAAATAATTCTGCTGAAAAAAAGATTAAGGATCACCTGCCGAATGAAGATTTTTTTTTACTGAGTGAAAGGGAAAAAGAAATTCTGCAGCTTACTTGCAAAGGGCTTGATTATAAGGAAATTGCTTCACAAATATACATCAGTCCTAACACCGTAAAAAAACACATCTTCAATATTTACAATAAGCTGCACGTAAGTAGTAAAGCCCAGGCAATGCGTATTGCTTATCTGAGAGGGTTAATTTAATTTATAATTTCTTATTCTTTTAGCGTATTAAAAAATCTGTAGGCCTACCAACAGGTATGTTGCGTGTATATAGCCTTTTTTTATTTGTAGACTATTGCTGCGAAAATATATCGTGTATGCTTGTACGGTAGTTGGTTATTTTCCGCCACCCTGCATTGCCTTCAGATCGTCCATGGTGATCTTTTCATAATCAGATGGAATAGAAAAAGTTC
>JBEPVC010000275.1:0-3488 GCA_041691235.1 Chitinophagaceae bacterium | reverse complement strand
ACAGTTCCGGCAGACGGAATTCTAATGCCACCGCCTGCGCAAAGCCGTGAACGTTAGTGGCAAGCGTACCGCCGACACTGCAAGACATCAACAGACAAATAGAATGAGCCAAATTTTACGACAACAAATAGAAAAAATAATTCAAATCACTGATACAGAGTTTGACTATATTTTGTCGCATTTTACAAACAAGAAAATCAAAAAACACCAATTTGCAATTCAAGAAGGTCAATTAGTTGAAAACGATTTTTTCATTTTAAGTGGTTGCCTGAAATCATATAGTACAGATGCCAATGGCAAAGACCACATCATACAATTTGGAATGCAAGACTGGTGGATTACGGATTATCAAGCCTATTACAACCAAACCACAGCAACTGTAAATATTGACTGCATTGAAGAAACTGAATTACTTTGCCTATCATTCAAGAACAGGGAAAAACTTTGTGCGGAAATGCACAAAATTGAACATTTCTTTCGCAAAAAAACCAACAAAAGAAATGTAGCATTGCAAAACCGAATCCTATCTTTATTGAGTAGCAATGCCAAAGAACGCTACGACAAACTATTAGAACAATATCCCCAACTTTTTCAAAAAGTGCCTAAGCAATTAATCGCTTCTTACCTTGGCGTGACAAGAGAAACATTGAGCCGTTTCAACTCTTCCTCAAAATAATGTGATGTACCTCACATTAAAGTTGTGCGGTATGTCCTTTTCATTTCTTTACATTCCATAGACCTTTGTGCCATTAATAATTTAAAAAATTATAATGGCAAAATTCAAAATTCAAAAAACAAGCAGTACAGTAAACTGGACTGGCAAAAAGGTAATAGGCTTACATACGGGAAGTATCAATATTGCAGATGGCTTTATTGAAATCACAGACAACCTTATTAAGAGTGGCGAAATCCAAATTGATATGACCTCAATTGTAATTACAGATATCGAAGACAAAAAAACTCACGATGATTTTTTAGCTCATCTAAAAAATGATGATTTTTTTGCAGTTGATAAATTCAAAATTGCGAAACTTATTATTTCGGATTCTGAAAAAATAGAGAACAATAAACTGAGAGTTGATGGAACGCTGACAATAAAGGATATTTCACATCCTGTAAGTTTTATTGCTTCGGTTGAAATATTTACCGATTTCCTGCATTCACTTGGCGAAATTGTAATTGACAGGACAATGTATAATATTCGCTATAGCTCGGGTAAATTTCTACAAAACCTGGGCGACAATCTTATTCACGATGAATTTGTTTTGCAGTTTAAACTCATTGCACAAAAATCAACTTAATATCTAACAAATTTAAAAAATAAATAAAATGAAAAATTTAATTAAAGTAATATTCGCAATTTTTATTGCATTTGGTTCAATTAATATAGAAGCACAAACCAATAAAAAGATTAAGGTGCTTTTTGTTTTAACTTCTCACAATCAGTTAGGTAATACAGGTAAGAAAACTGGTTTTTGGATAGAAGAATTTGCGACACCTTATTATTTCTTTGCAGATAAAAATATTGAAGTAGTAATTGCTACGCCAAAAGGTGGTCAAGCACCTATTGACCCAAAAAGCAACGAGCCGAGTTTCCAGACTGAATCTACCAAACGATATTTTACTGATGCAAAAGCACAAAAAATATTAAGCAATACGAAAAAGTTATCTGCCGTAAATCAGAAAGATTTTGATGCTGTTTTTTATCCTGGCGGTCATGGTCCAATGTGGGATTTGGCGACAGATAAAAACTCAATTGCATTAATTCAATCATTTTACAATCATAACAAACCAATTGCTTTTGTATGCCACGGTTCGGCAGCCTTAATAAATGTAAAAAATGCAAATGGTAATTATTTAATTAGCGGTAAAAAAATCACAAGCTTTTGCAACACAGAAGAAGATGCTGTTCAACTAACCAACATAGTACCGTTTTCATTAGAAAATAAATTGAAAGAAAGGGGAGCAATTTATGAAAAAGCTGCAGACTGGTCATCATTTACTATTACTGATGGTTTGCTATTGACTGGTCAAAATCCACAATCGTCAAAAGAAGTGGCAGAGAAACTTTTGGATAAGATTAATAATACAAAAATGAAATGAAAAAGCGAAGTGTAGTTAAAGCAATTGTGTTAACAAGTGTTACAAGCACTTCGCTTTCATCATTTGCAAATCAATCAACAGAAATTAATAAAAAGAAAATGTGGAATAACACTAAATTCACAAAACTATTGGGTATTGATTTTCCAATAGTTCAAGGTCCTTTTGGCGGTGGTTTATCGTCTGTAAATCTAACCAGTACAGTTTCAAATGCAGGTGGATTAGGCTCATTTGGCGGACAACCTTTTTCTACAAATGAAATTATAGAAACTTGTAAAGCCATAAGAAAGGCAACAAATAAACCTTTCAATATTAACTTATGGGCAAACGACAGAGATGCTCGTTTGGCAACTTTTGGCGATGAAGATTATAAGAAATTAGTTGAGCTTTTCAAACCATATTTCAACGAATTGGGCTTACCAATTCCTGAAAGACCAACTAACCTTGGTGCTAAATTTGAAGAACAAATTGAAGCAATATTTGAAGCGAAGCCAAAGGTTTTTAGTTTTGTTTATGGCATTCCATCTTCTGATATTTTAGAGAAATGTAAATCGTTAGGTATTCTAACTGTTGGTGCTTCCACAACGGTTGATGAAGCCATTGCATTGGAAAATGCAGGAGTAGATGCAATAGTTGCTACAGGATTTGAAGCAGGTGGACATAGAGTTTCGTTTTTAAGGTCAGCCGAAGATTCTTTGACAGGTACTTTTTCACTTATTCCACAAGTTGCGGACAGTGTAAAAATTCCTATAATTGCGGCTGGTGGCATTGCTGATGCAAGGGGAATAAAAGCAGCATTGGCTTTGGGTGCAGACGCTGTACAAATGGGAACTGCATTTTTAGCAACAGCACAGTCCAACGCATCACAAGACCATAAGGACAAACTTTTTACAGCAGATGCGAAATATACAACGCTTACAAAAGTATTTACAGGCAGACTATCAAGAGGAATTAGAAACAGACTTACAGAAGAATTGAAAGCTCACGAGAATTTATTTGCCCCATATCCGTTGCAAAGTAAATTTATGGGTTTACTAAAAGCATACCCTGCAACCGCAAATTCTAACCCAGACTTTAAATCCTATTTGGCAGGACAATCTGCATCTTTATTAAAACATAGATACGCTAAAATTTTAATTGAAACATTGGTAAACGATATGAAAAAGTAGCACTTCAAGCGGCACAGAAAACGCCAGCCACTAACAGGGGGTTTGCTGCTATGCTGGCTGACGAATATATCCTCATCTTTTTGTTCGCTATCAGCAGCGGTTCGGTCAGACGGAATTCTATTGAGCTTTTGTTCTTAACTTCATCATCAGTAATTTTATTCGGCTTCAGTTCCAGGCTGGACATTATAAATTCCAGCACAGCAGCAAGCCCTGAACGTT
>JBEPVC010000274.1:0-3507 GCA_041691235.1 Chitinophagaceae bacterium | reverse complement strand
GGCAATGCTCCGCCCGGATGAACCCATTCTTTAAAAATTTTCTCTGGGGTATCATGCGCAACGTCTTCAATATTTACACCACCTTCAGTGCTATACATAATTACATTCTTTCCTTTTGATCTATCTAACAAAACGGATAAATAAATTTCTTTTACTTTCTCAGGGCCATCATAATATACATCCTGCGCAACCAATATTTTATTCACGATTTTTCCTGCCTCTCCTGTTTGTACCGTTACCAATGTTCCACCTAAAATGTTATGCGCAATTTTTTTTACATCTTCCAGGCTTTTGGCAACTGCAACACCACGTTGCTCCGTTCCTTTAATAGTTCCTTTTCCTCTTCCTCCTGCGTGTATCTGTGCTTTAATAACCGCAAACCGGCTTCCATATTCACTATTAATGAACCGGTATGCGTCTTCGGCTTCTGCAACCGTGTTACATGCTATTCCTTCCTGCACAGGAACATTGTATTTCTTCAATAATTCTTTTGCCTGGTATTCATGTAAGTTCATATAATCTGTTTTGAGCGAAGATAAAGTCTAATTGGTAATTGAATAAAATTTTTGAACATAAGCAAATCTTTTTTTTTTGAAAAATATGATCGTAAAAACTTTATAACATTTTAATAAAAACTAAAAAACTTATTAACCACTTTAGCAGGTAGTAATTATACCGTGCTAGAGATCACCAACTTTTATTTATAAATTTATTTCAGCAGACAGTGGTTTTAATTTTTTTCTTAGCTGTTGAATTTAATAATTGATTTTATAAGAAAAACTATTGAGTCCGTAAATTTTATAAGGTTTATGCAGCACCCCAAATTTGTTATTAAGTTATCATTCCGTGATAACCTAAAATCTTTTTTATTTCTTGTAATTACTTTTTTGTATTCATCAACCGGCAGCGGACAATCAAATATTTCTGCAAAAAAAGGAATTTTAGATTTAAGCAATTGGAATTGGAAAACCAATGGTGTAGCTGATTTGAATGGCGAATGGGAATTTTATTGGAATACATTTTATAATCCGGGAAAAACTGATACATCTCAAAATATCCAGCCAGATTATATTGTAGTTCCGGGTTTCTGGAATTCAAAAGTTCCCGGAGTTGGTATGTTTAAGCCTGCTGTTGGCTATGCTACTTTCCGGTTAAAAATACTTTGTCCACCCGGCGATCAGCATCTTGATCTTAAGCTTTTGACCATTGCATCTGCGTATAAACTTTTTGTAAATGGAAAACAAATTTTAGAAGTTGGCAGACCGGGCACATCAAAAACAACCACAGTTCCTGACTTTGCGCCTGCCATAGTTCCGGTAGAACCTGTGAATAACGAGCTGGATATTGTGGTGCAGGTTTCCAGTTACAGTTACAGTGTGGGAGGATTATGGGATTACATAAAGCTTGGCACACATCAGCAAATACAATCATTATGGATAAAAAATGTTGGCATTGATTTTTTTATCGCGGGAAGTTTTTTTCTAATGGGAATTTTTTACCTCGTGATATTTTTTTATTTCACAAAACGAAGGGCCACTCTATATTTCAGCGCGTTTTGTTTGTTGCTTGCCATACGACCGTTAGTAACTGGCGAACTTTCTATATTGTATATCACAAACTGGAACTGGACATTAATTAAGCACATAGAATTTATAAGTTTCTATTTAGCGGTTCCGGTTCTTTCATTGTTTTCGTGCGAGCTTTTTCCGAAGGAATTTTCACGAAAAATTTTACGTCTCATTCTTTTTGTAACAACACCATTTGTGCTGGTGGCAATTTTTGCATCGCCTTATATCTTCAGGTACACGTTAAGACCCTTCCAGGTAATAATGCTGATAACCGCTATTTATGGATTATACGTTTATATAAAAGCAGTAAAAAATAAAAGACCGGGCAGTATTTATTTTCTCACAGGCTTTATCATTTTATTTATTGCCATCATCAATGATTTATTATACACCAGCTTAATTATTCAAAGTATAAACCTGATTTATTTCGGGCTCTTCATTCTTATTATATCACAGGCGGTTGCTTTATCAAGACAATTTTTCTGGGCATTTTCAAAACTTGAAGTTCTGAATAATGAGCTCGAACTTATAAATGCTGAATTGAGCCAAAAAAATATTGCTATTAATGAAGCTAACGATCAACTTACTAAGTTTAATTCAGAGCTTGATATATTGGTTTCGAGAACATCGCATGATCTCAGGTCACCATTAACATCAATTGTAGCATTGGTATATATTATTAAAGAAGAGCAGCACGTTGCTAAAAGAAATGCCTATCTTGAAATGCAGCTAAGAACACTTCACAGGCTGAATGTGCTTATTACTGATATACTTGATTTCTCCAGGAACAAACGAACAGTTTTAAACTTTGAGCCGGTAGATTTTACTGAGCTTTTGAACAGCGCGTTACAAGATCACCAGTTTTCTGATAACTCAGCTCACATTGAACGGGTTGCTGAAGTAAAGCAAGATGGAACTTTTATAAGTGATAAATCCAGGCTTAATATGATACTCTATAATCTTATATCTAACGGCCTAAAGTATTATGATAAACACAAAAACAATTCTTACTTAAAAGTGTTGATAAACGTAACTAACAAAGAAGCTGCAATAAAAGTAATGGACAACGGTACCGGTATTGAAGAAAACGATCTTGAAAATATTTTTACAATGTTTTACCAGGCTGACAATACTTCCAAAGGCACTGGACTCGGTTTATATATTGTAAGTGAAGCAGTGAAAAAATTAGGAGGCACTATAAAAGTTGAGTCGGGATTAACCGAGGGCACAATTTTTACGGTGCTCATTCCGAATCACTAAATGAAATAGCCAAATAAGAAAATAGTTTTACAAAGGGCCCATAAATATTTCAATTCAGCATACATTTTTGATGTACCTCTCAGGTTGCATACATTTGCACAGTTTTTAAAAAAGTGTTATTAAACATTCGCATAATTTATTTGGAAAGATTGAAAATGAAATACGAAAATAGAAATGATCAATAATAAAAAAATAGTAATCGTTCTGCCGGCTTATAACGCTGCCCTCACTCTTAAAAAAACATACGACGAAATTCCTTTTGATATAGTTGACGAAGTAATATTGGTAGATGATAACAGCAGCGACAAAACAATTGAAGTTGCACAGGAACTTGGTATCTCGCATGTTATTAAACATGATAAAAACCGTGGCTACGGCGGCAATCAAAAAACATGTTATAATAAAGCATTGGAAATAGGTGGCGATATTATAATAATGCTCCACCCCGATTATCAATACACGCCAAAGCTTATTCCTTCAATGGCATATCTTATTGCAAACAATGTTTACCAGGTTGTGCTAGGCTCAAGAACTTTGGGTAAAGGCGCATTAAGTGGCGGCATGCCGCTATATAAATACATTGCTAATCGTGCGTTAACCTTTTTTGAAAATATAATGCTCAGACAAAAAGTAGCGGAATATCATACAGGCTATCGAGCTTTCTCCCGTGAAATATTAG
>JBEPVC010000273.1:0-3508 GCA_041691235.1 Chitinophagaceae bacterium | reverse complement strand
TTGAGGCCACATAAATAAGCGAGCTACATTTTTCTTTATTGATTAAAGCTTTAGTATTAGAAATACCTCCGGTAACAAATGCTTTAAGCGGATGAGATTTTCCCGTCTTATATTTTTCACTCAACATACTTACATAAAAGCTATCGTACCACATTGGCTTAATCAAATCAATTTTCAAATCATGCTTTGAAAGTAATTTTTTCATCGAAGCCGGAGAAAAATGATAAAGGTGACGCGGCACATCGTAAGCTGCCCAAAATTCCTTATACACTTTTTCATCATAGCATGTATAATTGGGCACCGCAATAAAAAGCTTCCCGGTGGGCGTTAATAATTTATTTAGTTGATTAATGTATCCGTGCAGGTCATAAACATGTTCAAGCACATGCCACATGGTTATAGCATCAAAGCTTGCAGGAAGCAAGTCAAAAAAAATTTCTGAAGTTTCCAAATTCAACCCATACAATTCCTTTGCTTTTTGTCTTGCTGTTTCATCAGGTTCGAGGCCGGTAACGTTCCAGTTATTATTTCTCATTACGTTTAAAAACGCACCCGTTCCACAGCCAACATCAAGAATGCTCACGTTATTTTTACCTGTCAGATTTTCAACCAATTTTTTCTTCTGCAAAAGAGTTCGTCTTCTCACTTTGTGATAAAGCTTGTTAATCAAGCCTTCATTTGTATCGCTATGTGAAACGTAATCTTCGGATTGATAATACTTACCAATTTGCTCTGCATCCGGAATATTTTGGGTAAACCTTACTGTGCAATTCCTGCATTCGCAAATTTCAAATTCCTCGCCTGAAACAGTATAATCCTTTGCTGAAAATACTTTAATAATATCTGTTTTCCCGCAGCACGGGCATGCCTCGTATGAAATCATTTCTTTATGGTTCACACAAAGAAAATATAAAATTGGCAATCGCTCATTTTATATATCTGCAGATTTTGGTTTTCTTTATACATATTTTGAATGAATTTTACGGAGAATGAATATTGCCAGTATAAAAGAAAGAATAAAAAGGGCCGGGCTTGCTATTCCCTTTCGTTTTCAATTATTGCTTTTACTTGCAGCTTTGCTAATTGGTGCAAACTGGCTGAAAAAAAATAATGCCCTTCCTGCAACTGCACGCACTTCAATTATTGATCTTTTTATTAGGATCACGTTTTGGTTTGGATTGTCCATTCTCATTGTGTCCTTCTTAAGTGCATTTGTGCCCTGGCTGTTATTTTTATTAAGTAAAAGAAACAATAAAAGTGAATTGAAAATAAAAACTGCAGAAAAAGAAAACCTGGTGAATGATCAGCAACAAGTGCAGATAACTATCTCGCCAATTATAAAACCTTTGTTTGGTTATATTCGCCTGAGACTTTATTATGATGAAAAAAATATTTCTCCAAAATTTTCTCCCATTAAAAATCAACCCACAAAACATTTTTTTTCAATGCAGACTAAAGGAATATATAACTGGCCATTGAAAAATATAAAAGAATATGACATTACGGGTGGCATTATTTATTTTGAAGATTTCTTCCAATTTTTTTCTTTCACGTTGCAACTTCCTTCAGCAGGTAATTTTTATACACAGCCTAAAAATAAATCAACAGGACAATTTATAGTTCAGCCTAAAAAAACAGAAGACACTAATGAACGGATTGAAGAAATCAGAAAAGTGGAAGGTGAATTTCTGAACTATAAAAATTTTGAAAACAATGATGATGTAAGAAGAATTGTGTGGAAGATTTATGCAAAAAATAAAGAGCTTGTAGTACGAATTCCTGAGACCAACGACCCCTATGCCTCGCACATTTATTTTTATGCATCTTTCTGTAATCCCCTAAGCAATGATGTTTACAGCGAATTCAATGAAATATTTCTTAATCATTACAAAACAATCGTATGGAATGCGTTTGACCAGTTAAACCGTCAGAACGTTCTACTGCAATACATTTCAGACCAGGAAACAAAAACGTTCTATGCAGACGATCCCGTGCAAAAAATAAAATACATTATCAGCACATCGCATTGGCAAAAGCAAAACGATTTACTAAATTATTTCAATCAGCAGTATGCCTCATTGCTATGCGTTTCATCCTTAACCGATGCAAAACAATTAGAAGAAATATTAGACAAAGCAGCCAAAGGGCTTGTAGTAGTTTTTGTTCCGCTAAGCAATAGTTTTAAAAATACAAAAGTGAAAGATTGGTTACAATGGATTTTTGTAAAACCCGAAAAAGACGGCGAAGAGAAATTAAAGATTGCTTATAATTTCTCTTCGTTAAGAAGAACAATAATAGAAAATGAAAATCGTATAAAGCAATTGCTAAAAAAATGTGATTGCGAAACAGTAATTATAGATAACTAAAACTTGGCTAAAAATTTACATAGCGCAAAAAAAATAGCAGCTGAACTTTTACTGTTGATAGTTCCAACTATTGCAGTTGGTGCATTTATGCTTTGGCACATAAACGAATATTATGCTGTTTTACAAAATCAATGGATCTCTGAAAGCTTGTTTTTGGCAGCCGGGCTTTTCTTCGGGTGTTGGTTTTATAATTTCAGATTTCGTTTTATTACTACTTTCCTGGTATTGCTCTTGCTTTTTTTTGTTAGTGGCAAAATTGTAAATAATATTTTTACAGGAGAGTTCACAGCATTTTATGCGATTACAAAATTCTATATCTTCTCTTTTCTTTTTCTTTGCGGATGGCTTGCTGGCTGGGGTTTTGCCAGGTTAAGGTGGTTTGCCATTATTCTCTCTGCACTATTGATCGTTACACAAATTATAGTAATTAGCGGCACCACCGATATTACTTCGCAGAAATTAATAATGGCGTTTGCACCGGTTCTCGTATTTGCATTTTACATTATTTATACTTCAGAGCTGGTAAGAAATATGAATGAAGATGAACCGCGGTTTTCATGGTTCATTACAAAAAAACTTGTTGCTTTTTTTACAATAGCGATATTAATATTATTAATGATCTTTTCATTTTATAAAAAAGATTTTAATGCTATAGAAAAACAATACGGAGGTTCGAACAATGAAAAGCAGGAACCAAATAAAGAAAGTCTTACCAAAGAAAATAAAGATGGAACTATAAGTAATAAAAAAGAGATGGGCTTAAGCGGCGGAAGAAAATCGAGCAACCAGCTTGTATTTATTGCAAAGCTTGATAATTATTTTCCAAACTCTGAAATGCCCAACCCGCTTTACTTTACATACGACTACTTCACAAAATTTGATACACTCACACAAACGCTCGAAGTCGATAGCTTAATGCCCTCAAATGATTTATTTCAGCCCGATCCCTCCAAAATTCCTTTATACTTTACACAGATAGACTCATCAGTTCTGATAAAAGCAAAAGGTACTTTAAAAAGAAAAGTTGTAAGCACAGAAGTATATAAGGCGCTTTTGTCACCAAAAGAATTTATTGCGCCAAGCACCGCTTTCTTTTGTCAGCCAATAGCCATTGATAAAGATTACAAGCAACAATTTAAAAG
>JBEPVC010000272.1:0-3521 GCA_041691235.1 Chitinophagaceae bacterium | reverse complement strand
GGCCACCCGCTTTTTAACGATGATACTTATGGCGGCGACAAAATTGTAAAAGGAACCGTGTTTACAAAGTATAAACAATTTGTAGATAACTGTTTTGCAATTTGTCCGCGTCATGCATTGCATGCACAACAACTTGGTTTTATACATCCTGTTACAAAAAAAGAAATGCTTTTCGAAAGTGAACTTCCTGAAGATATGAATGCGGTTATTGAAAAGTGGAGAAAGTATAGTCTTTCACGCAATATTTAAATTCGTGCATTAGTGATTCACAAAATCAAATAACGTAGCTGTAAAAACTCCTCTCTCTCTTTTTTTAAAAATAGCTTTCCAGTTTCCATTATACCGCAATAAAGATGGAACCAAAAGATCACCAACTTTTGTCATCTGAACTTCCATGTCTACTTTAAAATCATAAACACCCGCATCGTAGCTTAATGAATAATTACGGGCAACTATTTCAAAAGTTTTTTCATTGAACCACGTTGTCATTTCGTTAATTACTACACCACTTTCTTTTCCATCTTTTACTTTTATTGTAAAAACATAACAAGGAGTTTTGTTATAATCGCGGTAATCAATGTTCATGTCATACCTATCTGCCATTGACTCATCAAAAATTTCTGTTTTGTTGCTGATAAACGGAAGGCCATTTATTTTTTTACCGGGATTAAAAAATAACATCTTCAATTGCTCTTTATGTTTCTCCATTCCGCTTAAGCCTTCGGTAGAAAATTCGTGGCCTTTCACGATGTTATCTTCTCCGCAAACAGAATCTTTTGTAAAAAATAATCCGGCATACATTTGTGCCGTGTAGTAGTTGTAATTCCCGCTTTCATCATACATATCGCCACTTACAGCCTGGTCAATCACATCCATTTTTCTGCAATTGCCTGTTCGTATTTGTTTTGTTTTGCTTCGCAGAGAAGCCACGATATTATTATTCTTATCAAGCATCCTGATATCGTTTAAAGAAGTGTAACCGATTATTCGAAGATTACGGAATGCTTTGTAAAAAGTTGTATCATTTTTTACACGTTCAATAAAAGAGGGAACATCTAATTTATTATTGACAACAATTTCAGAGAGTGTAATGTAGTTATCCTTCACTTTTACAACGCTGTCATTTTTTTGCTGCGCAAAAAGAAAGAAGCGGCAAAACAATAAAAGAGAAAGCGTGAGAAACTTTTGTCGCATCCCGTAAAAATAATTCTTAAAATGTTGGAAGAAATGTAAAATAAACCGCTTAATATTTTAACGGAGACCAAATACTTTTCAAAGGAAATAAAAGATTATTTATTAAATGACATCTTGTAATCAACAGAAACTTTTCCTTTGGAAATGTCATCCAACTTACGTCTCAACAGGCTCTTCTTTAAAGGTTTTAAATAATCAATAAAAAGTTTGCCATCAATGTGATCATATTCGTGCAGGATTACTCTTGCTGTAACCCCGATAAAAGTTTTGGTGTGTTCTTTAAATTCCTCATCAAGAAAAGTAATGTTAACCTGCTCTTTTCGCAGAATATCTTCACGTATTTTCGGAATGCTCAGGCAGCCTTCGTTGTATGGCCAGTCTTTACCGTCAATATCATTAATTTTTGCATTGATGAAAACTCCTTTATAACCAACATCGCCGGGGTAAGTGTCCTTTTCATCTTCTTCAAGATTTTCAATTATCTGAATGCTATCCATAACGAACAGACGGATATCTCTATTTATTTGCGGAGCCGCCAAGCCCACACCCCTGCTGTTATACATGGTTTCCCACATATCAGCAATGAGTTTATCCAATTCAGGATAATCAAGGGTTATTTCTTTGCCTACTTTTCTTAAAACAGGATTTCCATACGCTACAATGGGAAGAACCATATACAAATTATTGCTTTATTAAAACCTGCCTGCCGGCAGGCAGGTTGTTTTACGGGATGCAAATTTAAGATTTTTCCTGTGCATTTACTTGTTCTCCATATACTCCTGCAGCATGATGGTCGCGGCTATTTCATCAACCGTTCTTTTATTGCGGCGATCTTTTTTTTTCATGCCCATATCCAGCATTGCTTGCTTTGCCAGCTTCGATGTAAATCTTTCATCCACTTTTTTTATCGGGATCTTTGGAAATTCTTTTTCAAGTTTTAAAATAGCCGCCTTTACTAACGGTGTGGCATGCGTGTCAGAATCATCAAGATTTTTAGGCTCGCCTATTACAATTAATTCAACCTCTTCCTGTTGAAAATATCTTCTTAAAAAGGAAATTAAATCTTTTGAATCAACAGTTGTTAACCCAGTTGAAATGATTTGCAATGGATCTGTAACGGCAATGCCTGTACGCTTTAAGCCGTAGTCAATGCAAAGAATTCGTGGCATAAGCAGATTTAGGATTTACGATTTACGATTTAATAAAAATATCTAATAATACAAACACAGAAAAAACAACTGATGCAATACCATTTGAAGTAAAGAAAGCCCTGTTTACCTTGCTTAAATCATTTGCCTTAACCAGCGTGTGTTGATAAAAAAGAAAGAAAGCAAATATACCAGTGCCGGCCCAGTAGAGCCAGCCAAAATGCCCTAAAATTCCGGCAGCAAAAATTGATACGAAAGATAAAAAATGAAGAGTCTCACTGACCGAAAGTGCTTTCTTCATTCCAATCCACGATGGGACAGAATGTAAATTATTGAGCCGGTCAAATTCTTCATCCTGCAATGCATAAATAATATCAAAGCCGCTTACCCAAAATAAAACTGACAAAGAAAACAAACCAGGCACAAGGGCAAATTTCCCTGTAACGGCAATGTATGCACCGATAGGTGCCAGGCTTAAACCAAGGCCCAACACAAGATGGCACAATGGAGTAAATCTTTTTGTGAAACTATAAAAAAGAATTACAAACAAGGCAACAGGAGCTAATACCATGCAAAGTGCATTTATAAAATAGGTTGAAGCCACAAAAGCAATGCAACTAATCACTACAAATGTCATTGCATTTTTTTTGCTTATTATTCCAGAGGGAATTTCTCTTACAGCTGTTCGTGGATTTTTTACATCATACTCAGCATCAAGCCATCGGTTAAATGCCATTGCCGCACTGCGTGCGAAAATCATACAAAGTACCACAAGCAACAAGAGTTCCCACCATGGTTTGTAGGTTTGATAATGCATAGCCCTCAGCCCGATAAAAAAACCAATGAAAGCAAATGGCATTGCAAATACTGTGTGCGCAAATGTTACAAGGGATAGATAATTTTTTACCCCAACCCCTAAAGAGGCTTTAGTAACTTCCAATGATTTCGATTTTATATTTTCGATTTTATTTTTCACTAATAAATAATTTATTCCCTTTTAGGGGTCCGGGGTACATCTTTCATTTTTACTGCTTCCCATAAAACAATGCCTGCTGCTACAGAAATATTTAACGAATGTTTCATTCCGAGCTGGGGAATTTCCACGCAGCCATTGCAAAAAGAAATTGTTTCCTGTTCAACGCCTTTAACTTCATTTCCAAAAACAAAAGCAATTTTATC
>JBEPVC010000271.1:0-3523 GCA_041691235.1 Chitinophagaceae bacterium | reverse complement strand
ACCATATTTAATATTCTTGGCCTTGCTATCGGCATAACCTGTTGCCTTCTTATATTTCAATATGTAGCATACCAAAGAAGCTATGATACATTTCATAAAAAAACTGACCAGATCGTTCGCCTGCGATTGGATTTACATGACCAGGGAAAATTAACAATGCAATCGGCCACTGTTTATCCGGGGCTTGGTTCTTTATTAAAAAAAGAATTCCCTGAGGTTGAAAACTATTGCCGCTTAATAGATATAAGAATATCGTGGTTGAAAAATGAAATGGTGCAAAACAATATTGTGCTTGCCAATGATGAAAAAAATGTGAAAGCGCTTGAGAATAGGGGCTTTTATGCAGATCAGTCTTTTCTTGATGTGTTTAGTATTCCGCTTATCGAGGGAAGCCGTGCACAATTATTAAATGGGCCAAACAAAATAATTTTATCAGAAAGCACTGCAAAAAAATATTTTTCCAATGAAGATGCGCTTGGAAAAAAAATAACTGTAAGAGAAGGCGGCAACACATATTATTATGAAGTAACAGGTGTATTTAAAGATTACCCTGCCAACTCTCATCTTGTATTTGATTACCTCATATCATACCAAACATTTGTAAATATGGTGCGAACGCTAGGTGCACCGAAAGGCCTGGATCCTGAAACAAGTTTAGGATGGTATGATTACTATGTTTACCTGCAATTACAACCCGGAACAAATCAAAAACAATTCAATACAAAATTAATTGCATTTTCTGATCGCTATCTCAATAACGAATACAGCCGTGCACACAACAACAGGCAGGACATATACACGATGCCTATGAAAGATATTCATTTGTATTCTCATTATAATGAAGAAGCCGGGGTAAATGGGGATGGTAAATCTGTTTCATTTCTTTTTCTTATTGCATTTTTAATTATCATAATTGCGTGGATCAATTATACAAACCTTGCAACCGCACGCTCATTGGAGAGAGCAAAAGAAGTTGGCGTAAGAAAAGTATTGGGTGCGTTGAGAAAAAATTTAGTAGGACAATTTTTAACTGAAAGTTTTTTATTAAATCTTTCAGCAGTTGTTGTTGCCTTACTTTTAGCATTTTTATTTACACCTTCTTTCAATAAGTTAATAGGAAGCACGTCAACCGGCGTTTTTCATTTACCCGTCATATACTGGGAAGGATTTATTTGTTTGTTTATTGCAGGCGCATTTGTTTCAGGAATATATCCGGCATTTGTTTTATCAGGCTTTCACCCGATTGCAGTGTTGAAAGGATTATTCAAAAATTCTGCAAGCGGAATGATAATAAGAAAAGGCTTGATAATCGGTCAATTTGCAACATCAATAATTTTAATTGCGGGAACAATCATCATTTACCAGCAGGTAAATTTTATGAGAAGTCAAAGTCTTGGTGCTAACATAAACCAGACTTTAGTTTTAGATGGGCCGAGCTTAAAGCAGGATACTTTGTATCAAAATTCTTATCAGCCATTTAAAAACCAGGTAATGCAAATTGGCGGAATCAAGAGCATTGCTGCATCTTCAGGGGTGATGGGCAAAGAAATATACATGACCAATGGCGCTTACCTTGTTACTTCAAAAGATAAAATTCCGCTCACTTTTTATACGCTTTATGTTGACGATGATTTTCTTTCTTCTTATGATATGAAATTTAAAGCCGGAAGAAATTTCTCCCGTGATAATCCTGCCGATAAAAAAGCGGTTGTGTTAAGTGAAGAGGCAGTAAAATTATTTGGAATTGGCAATCCTGAGAAAGCATTAAATCAAATAGTTTCCAACTATCGTGACTCATTAAAAATTATAGGAGTTGTTGCCAATTATCATCAATTAGGATTAAGCAAAGCAATGCTCCCTATTATTTTTATACCGAAGCCGGAAGTAAATAATTTCTATTCTATTAAATTTCAAACGGCTGACGTACACAATACGATTGCTTCTGTTGAAAAAGTTTGGAATAAATATTTTCCTGAAAATCCGTTTAGCTATTTTTTCCTGGATGATTTATATAATGCGCAATATAAATCTGACACGCAATTTGGCAAAGTATTCGGATTGTTCGCATTTCTTGCAATCATAATTGCATGCTTCGGCTTGCTGAGCTTATCTGCATATAATGTATTGCAGCGTACAAAAGAAATTGGCATTCGCAAGGTTCTCGGCGCTTCTGTGCAACACATAATTTATTTGTTATCGAAAGATTTTCTCATGCTTGTTTGTATTGCATTTGTTATTGCAGTGCCGGTTACATGGTTTGTTATGAATGGCTGGCTGCACGATTTTGCTTATCGCATTAATATAAGCTGGTGGATATTTTTAATTGCAGGATTAGTTGCAATATTAATTGCATTGCTAACAATAAGTTTCCAGGCAATAAAAGCAGCAGTAGCAAACCCTGTGAAGAGTTTGAGAACGGAATAGTGAACGTGATTGGTGAATCGTCAATACAAAATCAATAAGATTTTTTAATAATATAAATCCCGGTTCGGACAATGTTTAAAAATTATTTCAAAAGTGCATTCAGGAATTTTAAAAAGAATAAGCTTACTACATTCATAAATGTGCTGGGCCTTTCTATTGGTATAAGCGCTGCGCTTATTATTTTTATGATGGTTGAATATGATTTCAGCTTTGATAAATATGAACCAAACAAAGAAAGAATTTATCGTATAGTAACCAATGGAGATGGATGGAAAAACCAGGGTGTGCCATCTCCTTTGCATGAGGTTGTTCAGCATACTGTTACCGGTATTGAAAATGTCGCACCTCTTTTTCAATATTACGACTGGAATGCAAAAGTTTCTATATCGCAAGGCAATAATAAACCGTTGCAAATTTTTAAAAAACAGGATTATATAGCTTTTGCAGATGATAATTATTTCAAGATATTTCCTCATGAATGGTTGGCGGGTAATGCAAAATCATCTTTACAAAACTCCTATAGCCTTGTATTGAGTGAGAGCCGTGCTAAAAAATATTTCCCTGGTATACCGGCAGACAAATTGATTGGTAAAACAGTAATATTTAGTGATACAGTTATTACAACAATCACAGGTATTGTAAAAGATTTACAAGCAAACACCGATTTTGAAAATAAGGCATTCATTTCATTAATAACCTTACAAAACAGTACACTAAAACAATATTATAATTGGGATGAATGGGGCAACACAAATTCTAATACGCAAATAATAGTAAAACTTTTGCCGGGTGTTTTGCCCCAACAAATAAATAAACAGCTTGCAGCTATTTTTAAAGAACGTACACCAAGCCCTGATGATGCAAAAACGCTTCATTTTCTTCAGCCGTTAAGCGATGTGCATACCAATCCCGATTATGGCGGAAGCGTACATAAATCAAACATAACTTATTTAATATTACTCGCCATATTTTTATTATTACTCGGAGCCATCAATTTTATTAATCTATCTACAGCGCATGCAGCAGAAAGGGCAAAAGAAATTGGTATACGAAAAACATTAGGCAGTAAAAAAAGCCAGTTAGTATGGCAGTTTTTATC
>JBEPVC010000270.1:0-3539 GCA_041691235.1 Chitinophagaceae bacterium | reverse complement strand
CATCCGCTGGTTTCAATAAATAAAACAGCAATATCATTTTGAGGATCATGAGGTGGATATAAAATACTTCCGCTCATCATATCATGACCGCGTGGCTCAAACATTAATCCTTTTCTTATCCAGTCATATTCTTTTAAAAAGTGCAAACGTTTTTCAGCCATGTTATTCCCTTCAAGCGGAGGGCCACCTTCTGCAATTAATCTTACAGGATTTCCGCAGGTATGTGCATCAATACAGGAAAAAGTCTTTTTCATGAATTCTTTTTGGCAAAATCAAAATGAATGATGACAGTAAAAATTTTAGGAGTTAGATTTTATTTTTCGTCCATTCGTTATTGATCAATCTCCAGATATTAAGCGGGTTATTATCTTTTAATTCTTCCGGCAATAAATCCTGCGGAAAATTTTGAAAGCAAACCGGGCGTACCCAACGGTATACGGCATTACTTCCAACTGAAGTAAAGCGGCTATCAGTTGTTGCAGGGTAGGGTCCGCCATGAATCATGCTTGCGCAAACTTCTACACCTGTCGGCACACCATTAATTATTATTCGCCCGGCAACAGAGGTGGCAATGTCAATCAAGTCTTTATTATTTTTTAGATCCTCATCTGTTCCGACTATTGTTGTAGTGAGCTGGCCTTTTAAATTTCCCCAAACTTGTTTTATCTGCGCAATATTTTTACAACGTATGAAAAGCGAAAAGGGACCAAAAATTTCTTCAGACAGCGTGTGATTATCCAGGAAAGTTTCTGCGTCTATACTAGCGATTGTTGGCGAGGGTGTTTCTTTAGAATTGGTTTTGCATTGACTTACCAGCTCAATATTTTTTTGCGATAATAAATTTGCCACACCTTTTTCGTAGGAATTTTGAATTCCTTCATGGAGCATTGGTGATGGAATTACTTCCATCATTTCATTGCCAAGTTGTTTTATAAATTCATTTAAATCCGGAGAATCTATGCCAATCAGCAACCCTGGGTTTGTACAAAACTGACCCATGCTTTGAGTAATAGAAATGGCATACCGCTTGGCCATGCTTTCTTTGTTTTCTTTTAAAGTCTCTGGCAAGAAAATTACAGGATTAGTGCTTCCCATTTCTGCAAAAACAGGTATAGGTTTTTCTCTTTCCTGCGAATAATTATGCAATGCTTTGCCGCCGGCTAGCGAGCCGGTAAAGCCCACACCACCTGTATTTGAATGTTGCACCAAAGCCTTACCCGCCTCATTTCCTGTTTCAACAACGTGTTGAAATACGTATTGTGGCAAGTTGCAATTTTCGATTGATTTTTTAATTGCATCACTCACCATGATGGAAGTTTTTAAATGCGCAGGATGAGCTTTTACGACGACTGGACAACCTGTAGCCAAAGCTGAAGCAGTATCGCCGCCGGCAGTTGAATAAGCAAAGGGAAAATTGCTTGCACCAAAAACAATTATTGGCCCTATCGGCACCAGCATTTTTCTAAGATCAGGTTTTGGCAAAGGCTTTCTGTCAGGAAGCGCTGTATCTATTGCTGCTTGTATCCACGACCCTTCTTTTAATAAATCTGCAAAAAGATGTAATTGAAAAATAGTCCGGTTTATTTCTCCCTGTAATCTGGCGTCGGGAAGATTTGTTTCTACGTTTGCGATATGGATTAGCTCATTATTTATCGATCCAATTTGTTTTGCAATGTCTTCAAGAAATGCGGCTCTTTTTTGCGGCGAAACTTTTTTGTATTCTTCAAATGCAGCCAAGGCATTTGACATAACAGTATCAATATTTGTTCTGTCTGTGATTTTGCTATTTGGTTTTTCGGTGGTTAACATGACAAATTTTTTTTAGGAGTTATCATTAAAGCGATGCCCTTGACATTGATCTTTTAAAATCAGGCAGGACAGGGCGATTAGCCAATCCTTCTTCAATAATTTTAAGAATTTTTTGCCGTTCGTTGCCTTCAAGAACCAATCTTGGAGCACGCACATATTCCGAACCTATTCCTGCTTTTTCTTCAGCAAGCTTTATATATTGAACCAGCTTAGGGTGAATATCCAACTCGAGCAAAGGTATAAACCACCGGTATATTTTTGTTGCTTCGGCAATTCTTCCTTCCCTTATCAATTTATAAATTGCTACGGTTTCTTCAGGAAAAGCACACACCAAACCAGCCACCCATCCACTTGCACCGAGTAATAATTCTTCCATAGCAATAGTATCAACACCGCATAAAATTTTAAACCTGTTGCCAAAGCGATTAATCATACGCGTAACATTTGTAACATCTCTTGTAGATTCTTTGACTGCTTCAATATTTTCAACCGAAACCAATTCTTCAAACATGCTTAGGGTAATTTCCGTTTTATAATCAACAGGATTATTATACAACATTATTGGCAATGAAGTTGATGCTGCAATTGTTTTGAAGTAAGTAACAGTTTCCCGGTGATCGGATTTATAACGCATAGGGGGCAAAAGCATTAATCCATTGCAACCAAGATTTTCTGCTATAGCTGACTGTTGCAAAGCATTGCGGGTTGCGCCTTCGGCAATATTTAATATCACCGGAATTCTTCCATTAATTTTTTCAAGAGCAAATTTTACCAGTTCTTTTTTTTCATCATCAGTGAGTACACTTGATTCACCAAGCGTTCCACCTAAAACAATTCCGTGAACACCGGCATTAAGCTGTGCTTCCAGGTTTTTTTCAAATAATGAAAAATCCAGCTCATCGTTTTTTGTAAACTTGGTTGTAAGAGCGGGATAAATTCCTTTCCAGTCTGGTCTCATAATTTCATTTTATTTGATGAACAAATATTGGTATCAAAAAAAGCAGTCTAACAGATAATGCAAACTTAAACTGAAATTAATTATCATGTTTGATTTATTAAAATGTCCTTGTTTTAAATTTTCTGTGTTAGAAATGTTGAATATTGAGAACCTTCTCTAACTAACTGACATTTCTTTTTTTCTGCAATAAAATTCTTCGCATAATGTATGCTATCGCTGCCAACAATATTATTGCACCTACCAGTTTACCCCATGGAAAACTATTATCGCTTTTAATAATCTCAACTTTTCCTGTCAAAATAGAAGCTGCCCAGAAATAAGGCAAATTTTTTTCGGTTGAAGAATTATTCTTTATAAACTCAAGCTTTGCTTTTTGTAAAGCAATGTCTGTAGGAAGACCCTGTGATAAATATTTATAAAAAAGTTCGGTAATACTATAAGTTGATTCATTATCTACCGACCACAAGTTGCTGATGGCCGCAGGTATTCCTAAAGCTGCAAAGCCGCGATTAAAGCTAAAGCTTCCTTCACCTGCATAAAGTTTTCCATTCGCCGTTTCACACGCAGATAGAATAACCAATTGCGTAACCGGTTTACGATCGGGGAGAAGGCTTGATAAATATAATGCCGAATCTGAAAAATAAATAACAGGATCATTGTCAATACTGCTGTCGGAGGCATGTGTGTATAATTGAACAATACTGTAATCAGGAAAGCTTTTAAAAAAATTATTTTTTGTGGCCGTTTCTAAAACATAATTTTTTGCATTGCT
>JBEPVC010000269.1:0-3544 GCA_041691235.1 Chitinophagaceae bacterium | reverse complement strand
TCAACACAAAATTTTGAAAAAAGTGAAACGATTCGTGCGAGAGTTATAAAGGCGACGGAGCGACAAGCCGAACGATTTAAAGATAATCCCGGGGTTTACTCCAATGCACAAATGAGCAGCAAAATGCTGAAAGAAATTTGCGTGATTTCACAGGTTGGGTCTAATCTTTTAAAAGTTGCGATGGAAAGATTAAATCTTTCAGCACGAGCCTATGATAGAATTTTAAAAGTAAGCCGCACGATTGCTGATCTTGCGGGGAGTGATGATATAAAACCTGAGCATCTTGCAGAAGCTATTCAATACAGAAGTTTAGATAGAGAAGGTTGGGCGGGATAAATTATCGCCTATTTTTGCCTAATGAAATTATTAATCTCATATCTGAAACCCTATAAATGGATAATTGCTTTAACGCTTTTTCTTGCTGCAATAAACCAGGTATTCTCAATGCTCGATCCATATTTTTTTGGTAAGCTGTTTCAAACGTATGGCGTTCACGCCCATGAAACGGGCTACTATAATGCCAAAAATAATTTTATAAAAACAGGCGATAGAACAAGAGCCGATTTTTTCCTGGGGGTATTCGGTTATTTAGGCGCACTCGTAGGAGTAGCCATGGTATCCCGTATTGCTAAAGCTTTCCAGGATTATTTTGGAAATGTTATCGTTCAAAAATTTGGTGCGAAACTTTTTACTGATGGCCTCAGGCATTCTATGAGGCTTCCTTACCAGGATTTTGAAGATCAGCGCAGCGGTGAAACACTTAGCATTCTAACAAAAGTAAGAGGTGATACAGATAAATTTATAGTATCATTTATAAATGTATTATTTGGTTTATTAGTGGGTGTAATTTTCGTTTCAATATATTCCTTTACACTTCACTGGTCTATTATGCCTGTGTATTTTGGAGGTATAGTATTGTTATCATTGCTTACCGGGTTTCTAAGTAAAAGAATAAAAAATATTCAGAAAACAATTGTAAAAGAAACAAATGTACTTGCAGGTACTACCACTGAAAGTTTAAGAAATATTGAACTGGTTAAAAGTCTCGGTTTAACTGACCAGGAGGTGTTACGTCTTAATAATAATACTTATAAAATTCTTGGGCTTGAATTAAAGAAAGTAAAAAGTATTCGCAGCCTTAGCTTTATCCAGGGAACTTTTGTAAATGCTTTAAGGCAGATAATAATGTTTATGCTGATGTGGTTAATTTTCGGAAACATTATTTTACCCGGGCAATTATTGACATTAACTTTTTATTCATTTTTTATTTTTGGTCCGCTGCAGGAAATTGGTAATATAATTATTACTTATCGTGAGGCAGAAGCTTCATTGAATAATTTTCATGTATTAATGAGCAAGCCACCGGAAATTAAACCGGTTAAGCCAATAACTTTTGGTAATATAGAAGAACTTGAATTTATCAATGTAAAATTTAAGCATCAATCTGCACAACAACCTGCATTGGTCAATATTAGCTTTGATGTAAAGAAAGGCGAAACGATTGCATTCGTCGGTCCTTCTGGTTCAGGAAAAACTACATTGGTAAAGCTGTTGGTAGGATTGTATATTCCGCAGGAAGGAAAAATTTTATATAACCATATTGATCGTGAGAATATAGATTTTGATACGCTGAGAGCACAAATAGGATTTGTAACACAGGACACACAATTGTTTGCCGGAAGTATAAAAGAAAATCTTTTGTTTGTAAATCCTAATGCTACAGATGAGGAAATTCTTGATGCACTAAAAAAAGCGGCGTGTTTTAATTTACTGGAAAGAGCTGATAACGGGATTAATACTTTGATTGGCGAAGGCGGTATAAAAATTTCAGGCGGAGAAAAACAAAGGTTGTCTATTGCCCGTGCATTGCTTCGTCATCCACATTTATTAATTTTTGATGAGGCTACTTCTTCTCTTGATTCTTTAACTGAAGAAGAAATAACCAATACAATAAAAAATGTTTCTTCTCAAAAAGAACAGATAACTGTTTTAATTGCACACAGGTTAAGCACCATTATGCATGCTGATAGAATTTATGTTTTGGAAAGAGGCGAAGTGGTAGAAACCGGCAATCATGAAACCCTTATTTCGCAAATGGGATTGTATTATGCAATGTGGCGCCAGCAAATCGGTGAAAGAAAAAAGGTTACTTCGCCCCAAATTACTTTGAATTAAAAGTTAGCTAATAACGATAGCATAATTTTTATCAATCAAAAATTCTTTTCTTATTAAAAGTTTATAAATGCATTAAGAATGTCTTCGCAAATGAGTGTAGAGGAAAAGAAACCAAAGCCAAATTTTTTATGGAGCATTTTAACCATGAGATGCCCAAGATGCAGGCGTGGCGACATGTTTAAGACAAGTAATGCGTATAAAAAGTTATCGCTTTCCCACATATTGGATATGCATGACAACTGTCCTGTTTGCGGGCAAAAATTTGATCTTGAACCCGGCTTCTGGTATGGAACCGGTTATGTTAGCTATGGATTACTCGTAGTTTTTTCGGCTATTACTTTTGTTGTATGGTGGCTTATTATTGGTATATCCACTGATGACAACCGGGTAATTTATTGGCTCATTTTTAATGCAGTTTTAATATTGGTTTTACAGCCATTGATAATGCGGCTTAGCAGGGTAATGTATATTTATTTTTTCGTTAGCTATAATGAGAATTATGAAAATGATGAAGGAACCGTTTTTGATCATTAAGAATGTTTCGAATTTAATTTTATAAAACAGTTTGTTGGGAAGCGGAATAGTTTTTGTTTCCCTTTTTTATTTCACCTTAAAAAAATTTTTATGCCAATTGTAAAAGTAATTGAAGTAATTGCCTCTTCTGACAAAAGCTTCGACGATGCCGTAAAAAATGCGGTTGAAGAAGTTTCAAAAACTATCAACAATATCGATTCAGTCTATGTGAAAGATTTTAAAGTGCATGTGCAGGATGGTAAAATTCATTCTTACGGAGCTATATGCAAGGTATCTTTCAGAGTAGGTGGTAAGGAGCTGAATTAA
The DNA here is from genome assembly GCA_041691235.1 of Chitinophagaceae bacterium. Classification (GTDB taxonomy): domain Bacteria; phylum Bacteroidota; class Bacteroidia; order Chitinophagales; family Chitinophagaceae; genus Ginsengibacter. The sequence continues at coordinate 529 of JBEPVC010000269.1, read as the reverse complement.
GTAAAAGCAAATTCATTTTAATAAAAGGGATTTGCAACATCCCTTTTATTTTTTTAGTTGCAGGTGATAAAAATTTTATAGATTGACTACCTGCACGGCTGTGCCATAGCATAATACTTCAGTAACTCCATTCATAACTTCGTTTGCATCATACCTCATATTTATAATTGCATTGGCGCCTCTGTCATTAGCATGTTCAATCATATGCAGGTAGGCTTCCACCCGCGTCTTCTCACACAGGTCCACATAAATTGAAATAGTGCCTCCAAGCAATGTTTGTAATCCGCCCGCTATATTTCCAAACAAGCTTCGTGATCTAACGGTTATGCCGCGTACAATTCCTAAGTGCTTTGTTATCTTATAACCTTCAAGCTGATTGCTTGCAGTAATTAATTGTTCGTCTACCATATTTAATTATTTTTTTATCTTCAAATTTAACATACTTTTTCCTGATGTATTTTATTAGCATCTTTTTTGCTAATTGGTTGTTCGTAATTTGCAGCCCTTTAGTTTTTTTATTTTAATTTTT
>JBEPVC010000268.1:0-3547 GCA_041691235.1 Chitinophagaceae bacterium | reverse complement strand
TAACCAGTAACTGTCATCTTTAATTTTCTTTTTGCATAAACATCCAACGGTGGCCTTCTACATCTGCACACCTATATCTTTTACCAGGAAAGCCATCTTCAGGTTCTGATAATATCTCAGCACCACTTTCTTTTGACCTTTTAAAATGTTCATCGATATTATTTACATAAACCAAAACTCCATTCACAATCCATGGCACAGCAAGCCATTTATTTGTTGCTTTGCAATGCTTGCGATGTTTGTTTATACTTTCATAATCTTCAGTTGGCGTTGCCACCATAATTATGTTTGTTCCCGTTTTTAATTCTGCATGTGTCAGCCTGTTTCCTTCTAACATACGCATCTCCATATTTTCTTCAAAGCCAAACGCCTTCTTTAGCCATTCAAGTGCAGCTATTCCATTTTCGTATGCGAGCATTGGTATTATTTCCTGCATAATTTATTTTTACATACTGAACACTTCTTCCTGCTTGTCTAAATATTCATTTTCTATCACTTCTTCACTTGGTTCCCTTTGCTCAAACTCTTTTACCTTATCATGAAAGCCGCTACTGTCTTTTATGATAGCTATCCGGGCACTTCTTACAAATTCTATCAACCCATAGGGCTCAAGAAAAGCAATAAGCTTATCAGTTTCTTCGCGATGGCCCGTTGTTTCAAAAACCGTATAATCTTTACGTATAGCAACTGCTCTTGCGCCAAATTCCCTAAGCAACCTTTCTACTTTTACTTTTTCTGTAATGGCATCAGTAGATACTTTATACAATGCCATTTCCTGCCATATAATTTCATCATTGGTATTATAATACGCTTTCAAAACATCTACCTGCTTTTCAATTTGCCGAACAAGTTTTTTTATAACGTCTTCCGTTTCTTCAATAACAATATTAAAGCGGTGAATGCCCTGTACCTCGGATGGTGATGTATTCAGGTTATGTATATTAATTTTTCTTCGTGAAAAAATAATTGAAATTCTATTTAGAATTCCAATCTGGTTCTCTGTGTACACAGTTAATGTGTATTCCTGCTTACCCGTAGACGAAGAAATGGAATTAATTTTTTTATCACTCATAATTTAATTTTTTATGCTCTTTAGAAATAAAGAATTTTATTTCAATCTTATTTCAGCAACGCTGCAACCTTGCGGTACCATGGGGAAAACATTGTCTTCCTTCCCAACCATTACTTCCAGTAAGTAAGCGCCATCGTGGTTCAACATTTCTTTCAAAGAATTTTTCAATTTTTTTCTTTCTGTAACTTTTTGCCCTTCTATGTAATAAGATTTTGCCAAAGCCACGTAATCGGGACTTTTAATATCAGTGAATGAATATCTTCTTTCATGAAACAGTTCCTGCCATTGCCGCACCATGCCAAGGAAATTATTATTGAGAATAACAATTTTTACATTGATATCATTTTGCATGATGGTACCTAATTCCTGTAACGTCATTTGAAAACCGCCATCGCCAATAATTGCAACTACAGTTCTTTGAGGCGAACCAAATTTTGCGCCTATTGCAGCCGGTAATGCAAAGCCCATGGTGCCCAGCCCGCCTGACGTAACATTACTTCTTGATTGATTAAATTTTGCATAACGGCAAGTAACCATTTGGTGCTGGCCAACATCGGTAACAATTACTGCATTCCCATTTGTAAGTTCATTTAACGCATCTATTACTTCAGCCATGCTTAACTCATCTGTTGCCGGATTCATTTCTTTATGAATACATACTTCTATTTCTTTCTCTTTGTATTCTTTGAATTTTTGTAACCACGCAACATGAGATTTTTCATTAATTCTTTCTGTGAGTAATGGCAAAGTTTCTTTACAATCGCCCCACACAGACACAGTCGTTTTTACATTTTTATCAATTTCAGATGGGTCAATATCAAGATGAATAATCTTTGCCTGCTTTGCATATTTATCAAGTCTTCCGGTAACGCGATCATCGAAACGCATTCCTATCGCTATTAAAACATCACATTCATTTGTCAATACATTGGGGCCATAATTTCCATGCATACCCAACATACCAACATTCAAAGGATGATCGGTTGGTAAGGCGCTCAACCCAAGTATAGTCCATGCTGCAGGTATTCCCGATTTTTTTAAAAAACTTTCAAATTCTTTTTCAGCCTTACCAAGAATTACGCCTTGCCCAAAAATGACGAATGGTTTTTCAGCTGCATTTATTAATTTGGCGGCCTCATCTATATATTGCGTTCTTACATTTGGCTTGGGGCGATAACTGCGTATATGCCTGCACGTTTTATAGCCAGCAAAATCAAATTTCTGCAGCTGTGCATTTTTTGTAATGTCAATTAACACCGGCCCGGGCCTTCCGCTTTTTGCTATATAAAATGCTTTTGCCAGAACAGAAGGAATTTCCGTGGCATCAGTCACCTGGTAATTCCATTTCGTTACCGGAGCCGTTATATTAATTACATCTGTTTCCTGGAATGCGTCCGTTCCTAAAAGATGTGCATATACCTGGCCTGTTATACATACTAACGGCGTGCTATCAATCATTGCATCTGCAAGGCCTGTAACCAAATTGGTAGCGCCCGGACCACTTGTAGCAAATACAACACCTACTCTTCCGGAGGTTCTCGCAAAACCCTGCGCCGCATGTATAGCGCCTTGTTCATGACGGACAAGTATATGCTCAAGCCTGTCATTATAATCATAGAGCGCATCATAAATCGGCATAATAGCACCACCCGGATAACCAAAAATTGTATACACATCTTCTGCAATCAGCGCTTTCAATACTGCTTCAGAGCCAGAAATATTTTGCGTTTTACTTTCAGTTTTTGGCTTTTCTAAAATTTCAAGTGTGTCCATAAAAAACATTTTAATTTATGACCTCAGGAAACAATTTTTATAAAAATTCCCTAAGTTTTATTCAATACTTTAATTCTTTATCTCCTGTAAACTCCTAATAAATCTGTTGAGTCTACGTTTGAAAATCCTGCTTGCCGCAACATGGTCACCAGTTGTCCACGGTGGTATGTCGCATGATTGACGACGTGTGCAAACAACTGGTAATACGGCATTGAATAAGCATCACCATTTAATCTTTTAAAATTAAGATTTGCATTTAAGTTATTTTCATCGAATGCTTCAATAAAAGACTTCAATTCTGTTGATGTTGCTTTCCAAAGTTTTACATGTTCATCTTTTGTTCCTTTATAAGATGACTGCAACCAGTCAAAAGGTTCTTTTTTAAATCGCTGGAGCCATGCGTTTTCTGCGCTGATAATGTGCAATACTGTTTGTTGAATACTGTTGAAACTGCTGATGATCTCTCTATTCCATTGCTCATCATTTATCTGTTCAAGCCAATTACAAACATTTGTATTTGCCCACAAATTATACTCTGCTAATTCTTTGAAATATTGTTTTGTCATTTGTCTAAACCTGGATTTATTTGATTAATACATTATCGGGATTTTAATTCTTGAATCCAATTTGTTCTCTTTCATTCCATTTACGTTGAGATGCTTTTTCGTCTAACAAATTTTCCATTGCATCATAAATTTGATT
>JBEPVC010000267.1:0-3585 GCA_041691235.1 Chitinophagaceae bacterium | reverse complement strand
ATGGTTTTCGCACTTGACAAAAACAAAACAACTACCGGAAATATTGCCCAGGCAATGAATATTACTCATACACCTACTATTGTTGTTATGAAAGATGGTAAAGAGTCAGGCCGGTTGGTTGAATATGGAAAAACCGGTAAGTGGGAACAGGAGCTTGCTGCAATTATTAATCAATAAATCTCAGTTAGGTTTTTAATGATTTACCAATGTAACTGAAGTTGCACTTGAAGGCTTTATTTCATTTTCTTCCTGCATCTTTCTTATGTCGAGATTAATTTCTTCTTTTAATTTGTTTAATAAATCCGTATCCATCGGAAACGGTGTGAAATAAACAACCATAATAACTGCGCTATCATTATTTATTTCCTGCAGGTAAACAGAATATGTTCGGATGCCTTCTTTTTTAGCAGATAAAATTCCTTCAATTTCTTTAATAGCTTTCTCAAGATTTTCAGCCGTAGTGTGTGGCGAAAGAAGTGTTTTTATTTCATTGCGGATAAGATTTCGAACACTCCAGTTATCAAGAATGCTGTCAACCATTTGCTTGTTTGGAACCGTTACCAGCGATTTTTCCGGGGTGCGAAGACGGGTGCTTCTTAAACCAATTCGTTCAACCGTCCCCGTTATGTTATTTACTTTTACCACATCGCCGGTTTCGAATGGCTTATCAAAAAATATTATAAAAGAAGCGATTAAATTTTCAAGGCTTTCTCTCGCTGACAGCGCCATGGCGGCACCTACAATGCTTAAGCCTGTAAGCAGGTTTCCAATATCAAGCTTCAGCGAAAATTTTAGAATAAGTATGATACCAATTATAATTAATATAGCGCGAATAAAATCTTTGAAGAAAAAAAGCAATTGGTACTCGCCTGGCTTATTTCCGGCCTCAGACTTGTGTTTTATAAGCAAGACCATAAAATCCATAAAGCGGATTGTTAATGAAATAAAGCAGGCGATAATAATTGCGGTTGCTATTCCATTAATTATATCATGGCTGGTTACAGAATGAATTGTAAAAAGTAACTGGAGCGGGAAGCTAAGCCGATCAATTGCAAAAATGCTGATGAGAACTACCAGCACTCTTTCAACCGGAACTATTATAAGGCTATCAAATGCTTTTTTATCTAATGCGCTTTCTTTCTGCCTGAATAATTTAAACAGCAAAAAAGTTGCATACTTAGAAATAATTCTTTTTAATATTAATGCTAGCAGTATAGAACTGGCAACAACCAAATAGCTCCTGATGCTGTTATCAAAATAAACTTCGTCAAGAAATTTCATAATGCAATTTAAAAAATGATGCTCAATCTATTGCAGCAAATAGATTCCCAGTTGTTGATCTTTAAGAATATAAATTTTATGATTACTTACTTTAAGTGAACTATTATCCTGCAATGCAGGAGGAAGAGTGTATGTCTTAATATCAGGAAGAGGTGCTGCATACCGGTAAAGATTGTTTTTATCAAAACCATAAATAGTTTTATCAATCACTGTTATATCGGCCCAATGCAAAAAAGGTAATTTATTTTTAAAGCTACCATAGTAATCAAATACGTACAATCCTTTTTCGGGATCGTAGATGTATAAAAAGCCATCGCTGTCAATTATTTTTTTTGGCGAAGGAACTGAATCGAATAACAGTCTGAAATCAACTGATTCAAAAATCTTGTTTCCTGCATCGTCAATCTTTTTTAATTTATTATCCTGTTCATCGTACAACCAAATTTTATTGTCATAAGAGGTAGTTACAGCTTTAACCTGGAAGATGTTTTGCTTTCTAAGATTAATGCTGCCCAAAACATTCAAATATTTATCCAGCAACACAATGGTTGAATAATTTTGGTAAAAAAGAATTGCCTTCCATGGGTTTTGCGCTTCAACATAACTCAGCTTTCCATATTTGGTTACCTGGTTGAAAACACCAACTGAGTCACCATTCTCATTGTATTTTTTTAATTGATTGTCTGTATTAATTATGTAGAGCTCACCAAGATTATCAACCGTAAAAGATGAAATAGGGTACTCAATTTTTTTTAAGAAGCGAAACAACGAATCATCCTGTGCACGTATACTTGTAGAGAAAAAAATTGCCGGCAGAAGTAAAAATTTAAAATATTTTTTTTTGCAGGCACTCATAAATTTTCAATTAATCTTTTATTACGAAACAGTAGTTTGAACAGGTTCATAATATTTTAATTCTACATTTTCACCGTCAAATACAGCGTAGCTATTATATTTTATCCAATCGCCGAGATTGATATACCTGCTGTTTTCATTCAACTTAAAATCAATCGGAAAATGCCGGTGCCCAAAAATAAAAAAATCATAATGCTTCTTTTCAAGCATTTGTTTGCAAAAAATAATCAGCCATTCTTTTTCTTCTCCTAAAAAATGTTCATCATTTTTGCCTGTTGACGCCCTGCTTTTGCGGCTCATATAATCGGCTAAACCGATGCCTGTAGCAGGATGTAGAAATCCGAACAACCATTGTGAAAATTTATTTCGAAAAACTTTTTTAATAAATTTATAACGATGATCTCCAGGGCCGAGCCCATCGCCGTGCCCTATCAAAAATTTTTTGCGATAAAATTCAAACTCTGCAGGCTCATGAAAAACTTCTATCCCAAGCTCGTTTTCAAAATAGCCATTCATCCACATATCATGATTACCAACAAAAAATTTAATAACAATTCCCGTATCTGAAAGCTCGGCAAGTTTTCCTAAAATTCTTACAAAACCTTTAGGTACAACTTTTTTATATTCATACCAAAAGTCAAATAAATCGCCGACTATAAATATATGCGATGTTTCATTTTTTATTTCATCAAGGAACTTAACGATTCTTTTTTCTCTCACCAGGCTTGTTTCATGATCGGGTGCACCAAGATGAAAGTCAGAAAGGAAATATATTTTTTTTTGCAGATCGGTCATTGAATAATTTGAAACAAAAATTTTTTATTTTAATTGTTCATCAATCAAAAATAAATAAACTTCCCGCGGGCCATGAACGCCCACAACTAATGTCTTTTCAATATCGGCTGTACGGCTTGGGCCTGCCGCAAATGTTACAAAAGAAGGAAACCCGTTCAGTGAAGATTTCAATAATTTAAGTGCATCTTTTGTATCGAATAAAAGTTGATTTATATAAGCAATGCAAATATGAACAGGAGCATAAGCGCTAATCGTTCGTCCACCCTTCTGATCAGACGATAAAACTATAGCGCCAGTTCGCGCCACTAAAAATTTGCAAGTGGTAATTGCAGCATCACAGTCTGCAAGCGTTGATTGATTAAGGTTTAAGGATTTCTCATTCTTAAATATCTTTAACAGGCTGTCTTCCACGCAATAAATATTTTCCCATTGTTTTTCAGCAATAAGATTTTGCAATTGCAATCTCATGTCAGCCTTGCTTATGCAAAAAGCAAATTTGCCAAGGAGCTTTGTAAATTCCTGAGCAAATAAAATTTCGAGATCTTCATTTTGCGGTTGAAAAACAGAATTTGTGCCCTCACTTTTTGGAAAAGGTAAAGGCACCGGATTACTCAGTGCCTCTCTTATTTTTTTTAAAATTTTTTCTTTTGAAGA
>JBEPVC010000266.1:0-3595 GCA_041691235.1 Chitinophagaceae bacterium | reverse complement strand
TTGTATCGGGAAGCGGACTTGAACCGCCGACCTTCGGGTTATGAATCCGATGCTCTAACCAGCTGAGCTATCCCGACATTTGGGCGGCAAAGATAATGTATTGAAGAAAATTTGCAACACTAAAAAACTGCTGTTATTATTTGAAAAAGATGCCTTAATCCAACGCTGCACAAACTCTGCATCGCGGCTCATAAATATCTTTTTCACCCAACAGTACCTGGTCGCCTCCTGCAACTTTGCGATAGCTTACATTAGCGATATTTCCACACTTCATACAAATCGCGTGAAGTTTTGTAATATAATCCGCAATAGCCAATAGATTTGGCATTTGCCCGAAAGGTTTCCCCTGGTAATCCATATCAAGCCCCGCCACTATTACACGCATGCCCTTCAACGCAAGTTTTTCACAAACCGTTGTTATCTCGTTATCAAAAAATTGTGCTTCGTCTATGCCCACTACATCTACATTTTGCGCGAGCAGTAAAATTGTTTGAGAATTATCAACCGGGGTTGAATGAATCCTGTTTTCATCGTGGCTTACAATTTTTATTTCATCGTATCGCTTGTCAACCGAGGGCTTAAATATTTCGGCTCTCAAATGCGCAATTTCCACCCTTTTTAACCTCCTGATAAGTTCTTCAGTTTTGCCGCTAAACATGCTTCCGCATATCACTTCTATCCAACCCCGTCTTTCTCCTTTATAATTGGGTTCTATAAACATTTTTTGTATTTCGTTTTAAATTCAATTTGTAACTTAGCCATTATTGCAAGGTTAAAATGATTTTGTGTTAATTCAAAACAAACATTTTGTTTTGCTTGAATAATCCTAATCTGCGATTTTAAAATTACTCATGGAAAGAGTGTCAACACTCATAAAAAAATTACAAAAACAGCTTGATGAAAAGGCATCTGCCGGCGCACTCCTGCATACAGTTCAAATGCTACAGGCAGAGTTGCAAAGCCTGACAGATAAAAGTGAGCTTGTAAATCGGGATAAAGTCTCTGTGATTATGCCCCATGCTTTTAATCTTTTTGAAAAGCTGACGGAAAAAAATATAACAAAAGAAAACGGTCAGGAAGAAAAGGTGATTGAAATTTTGCAGGTTGATGAAAAGGCAATAGAGGAAGAACTTGAGCAAATAAAAAGAAATGCAGAGGCTGTAAATGCAATGGGTAAAAGCACCAAACCACAATTTTTATATGACCCCCTTGAAGAAGTGCCTACGCTTTCTCATCAACCTAGTGTTGAGAAAAGAACTTCCTCAAAAAAAAATCAACTGCCTCTTGAATATCCTGAATCATTAAATGACCGGCTTAAAGAATCAAAAGTTGAGCTTTCTGAAAAACTTACAGAAGCTCCAATTAGAGACCTAAAAAAAGCAATTGGAATAAATGACCGGTTTCTTTTCATAAATGAATTGTTTCGGGGTGATGAAGCGATGTATGAACGCAGTATTAAAACAATTCAAAATTTTTCAATTTTTGCCGAAGCCGAATATTGGATTAGAAGAGAATTGAAAGTAAAAATTGGCTGGCTCGATAGCGATCCCGTTGTAAAGCAATTTGATCAGTTAGTAAAAAGACGATTCTTTTGAATGCATGAAATGATTTTTTCTGAAGCGCCGGCATTGTTGTAAACATAGTCACGGGAAGCTTTTCCACGCAATAAAATTTCTTTCTCATTACTTAGTAATTCATTTATCACTTTTTCAAGCTCAAGTGCATTTTCAATACTTATACCTCCACCTGCATTAATTAATTCTTCAGCCTCAAAATTTTTTTCAAACTCGGGCCCAAAAATAACAGGCTTGCCATAAACAGCCGCTTCAAGAATATTGTGAAGCCCTTTGTAGCCAAAGCCTCCACCGATATAAGTAATGTCTGCATATTTATACAACCTTGAAAGCATTCCAATGTTGTCGATAATTAAGCAATTCGATTTTTGATTCTCAATATTGTTACTTACATATTCCGAATAATAAACCGAGCCTGAAAATTCTTTTTTTATGCTCTCCAGGTTTTCATGATCTATTTCATGCGGAGCAATTATAAATTTTATTTCAGGACGATGTTTTACAAAGTGAATCCATTCTGCTTCATCATCTTCCCATGTACTGCCTGCAACAATAACTTTACCGTCACCACAAAAATTTGCGATAGCTGGTATTTCAATAAAATTGGTTGCTATGTCAATAACTCTGTCGCATCTTGTATCACCGGAGACAGTGATTCTTTCTTTTGGAATTATTAGCTCCAGGATTTGTTGTGAATTATTATTCTGAACAAAAAAATGAGTAAATGTTGCGAGCATATTTCGCCAGAATTTTCCATACCATTTAAAAAATGGCTGGCTGTTAAGGTAAACTCCGGATATTAATAAAACGGGAGTATTTTTTTTTCTGAGCTCCTTCAGGTAATAAAACCAATATTCATACTTTACCCATAGAACAAGGTCCGGCTTTATGATGTTTATAAACTTTTTCGCGTTAGATGATGAGTCCATAGGAAGATAAAAGACCTGCTTAAAATTTTTATCTTTTTTTGCTATTTCGTACCCGGATGGTGAAAAAAAAGTTATCAGAATGGAAACGTTTGGAAAACTATCTGAAATTTTTTTTAATACAGGTTTGCCCTGCTCAAATTCGCCCAAACTTGCGCAATGCATCCATATAGTTTTTTGCTTACCCGGATTTTGAATATTTTTTAAATTTTCGAATACTGTTTTTCTTCCCCCGATCCACAATTTAGCTTTCGGGTTCCAAAAGGAAACAATGCGGATGCCAAAGGAATAAATTACCAGGAAAATATTATAAAGTATAATCAAATATTATGATTTATCGTACAAATCTAATTTCTTCCTTGGGAATCTGTTACGCATAATTTCTAATTTCCTTTTCCTGTATCAATTGTTATCTTTGCAGCCTTTAAAAAATGAGAATATGAAGCCTATTCAAATGGTTGATTTGAAGCAACAATACCTGCACATCAAAAATGAAATTGATTCTGCTGTATCGGGTGTTTTGACCAGCTCAATATTCATAGGCGGACCGGTGGTTAATTCTTTTGCAAATAATCTTGCTCAATACCTGGGAATTAAGCATGTAATACCCTGCGCAAATGGTACAGATGCCCTGCAAATTGCAATGATGGCGCTTGACTTGCAACCCGGCGATGAGGTAATTACGCCGTCGTTTACTTATGTAGCTACAACTGAAGTTATTGCCCTGCTTAGATTAAAACCTGTTTTTGTGGAGGTTGATATTGATACTTTTTGCCTGAATATTGAAGCTGTAGAAAAAGCAATCACTCCAAAGACCAAGGCTATTGTTCCTGTCCATTTATATGGCCATTCTGCAGATATGGAAGCAATAATGGCTATTGCCAACGAACATAATTTATATGTAATTGAAGACAATGCGCAGGCAATAGGCGGCGATTATCATTTTAAAAATGGGACAACAAAAAAAACGGGTACCATCGGAACTATTGGCTGCACTTCTTTTTTTCCAAGCAAAAACCTTGGTTGCTGTGGTGACGGAGGAGCAATATTTACGGACGATGATGCACTTGCAGAAAAACTAAAAATGATTGCCAA
>JBEPVC010000265.1:0-3601 GCA_041691235.1 Chitinophagaceae bacterium | reverse complement strand
ATAAAAATGTTGATCCAAAAAAATTACAGGCAAAATTTCCGCAGCTTGTTGCAAAATATGTTGTTCCGGAAATTCAGCATGATATGGGTGTAAGCCTTGCAGAGGCCCAGAAGTCGGTAAACACATTTGTTTTTTCATTACAGCCGCTCACCGATATTCATTTGCATTCCAATACAAAATATGAACTGGAGCCGAATGGCGACATACAATATGTTTATATTTTTTCTGTGTTGGCAATTTTTATTTTATTGCTTGCCTGTGTAAATTTTACAAATCTTTCAACCGCCCGTGCTTTTAAAAGAGCGAGAGAAGTAGGCATTCGCAAAGCAATGGGCTCAGTAAAAAAACAATTGATTTTTCAATTTCTTACTGAATCTGTGTTGCTTACATTTTTTGCAATGCTGTGTGCATTTATTTTGATATTTCTTTTGTTGCCTTATTTCAACCAACTTGCTAATAAAGATATCAGTTATAGTTCTTTTCTTGATTACAGGTCAATTCTATCAATGATATTTTTAAGCTTTTTAGTAGGAATATTAGCTGGCGTTTATCCTGCATTCTTTTTATCATCCTTCAATACTATAAAAGTTTTAAAGGGTGCATCTATGCAAGGTTCACAGAAAAAACCATTACGCAGCGGCCTGGTCGTATTCCAGTTTTTTGTTTCTATTGCATTAATCATTGCAACGATTATTGTTTACCAGCAATTGCATTATATGCAAAACAAAAAATTAGGGTATGATAAAGAACAGGTTTTGTTTATGCCTGATGCAAGATTGTTAGGCAAAAATCAAACTGCGTTTGAGCAACAGTTAGTACAGGACAATCGTGTAGTTGCAGCCAGCATTTCAAGGTTTGTGCCGGGGAGAGCCAATATGGATGGAACACAAATTTATCCAAAGAATGAAAATGGAAACGGAACAGAAATTCATGCAAATATTTATCATGTAGATTATGATTATTTGCGCACGATGGGCATACAAATTTCAGAAGGAAGAAATTTTTCAAAAGATTTTCCGACAGATTCTTCAGGAGTAGTTATTAATGAAGCAATGGTTCGCGAATTAGGATGGAGCGGTACAAATCCAATCGGTAAATCTATAGTGCGTTCAGGCCAGCACGAATTTAAAATTGTGGGAGTTGTTAAGGATTTCAATTATGCATCACTAAAACAAAAAGTAGCCCCGTTGATGATGCTGCTCGGAAATAACTCAGGTGGCCTAATACTAAAGATAAAAACTGCAGATGTACGCGGGCTTATTGCGGATATAAAAAAGCAATGGGATGGATTTCACCCTGAAGGCCCGTTCGAATATAATTTTATTGATGAAAAATTTGCGACCCTGTATGCTGGTGAAGAACGTACGCAACAGATATTTTCTGCCTTTGCGGTCATAGCCATTATCATAGCAAGCCTTGGCCTGTTTGGGCTTTCAGCGTTTGTGATAGAACAACGCACCAAAGAAATTGGCATTCGCAAAGTGTTAGGCGCATCGGTACCCGGCATAGTTGGCCTGGTTAGTAAGAATTTTTTAATGCTCACCTTAATTGCATTTGTTATTGCTGCACCGGTTTCATGGTATTTTATGAATAAATGGTTGCAGGATTTTGCCTACAGGATAAATATTTCAGTTTGGGTTTTTGTAATTGCTGGTGGCCTTGCAATGGTTATTGCATTGCTCACCGTGAGTTTCCAGGCAATTAAAGCCGCTATAGCTAAACCTGTCAGAAGTTTAAGAACCGAATAAAAATTGTTTATGCTTATACATTATCTCAAGATCGCCTGGCGCAATTTGTGGAAGAATAAAATTTTTTCAGCTATAAATATTATCGGTCTTACAACCGGGCTTACGTGTTGCCTTTTAATGGTGCTTTATATTCAGCACGAATTAAGTTATGATAGATTTCAAAAGAATGGAGACAGGATCGTAAGGATGATAATGGCATACAGCGTTAACGGTACAGTTAATAAAGGAAACTACACAAGCACTAAAGTGATGCCTTCCTTTATAAGAAATTTCCCTGAAGTAGAAACAGGAGTTCGCATGGTACAGGCAAAGACCATTGTAAAGTATGATGACAAACTTTTTACCGAGAAAGATTTTTTATATGCTGATTCAACTTTCTTTCGCATGTTTTCTTTTAAAATTTTAAAAGGAAACCCCGATAAAGTTTTGGAGGCACCAAAGATGGTTGTCGTTACAAAGTCTACTGCTAAAAAATATTTTGGTAACGAAAATCCTGTTGGTAAAATTTTAAAAATAGGAAGCAAACAATTAGACTTCCTGGTTACAGGTGTAACAGAAGACTGTCCGTCTAATTCGCAAATAAAATATGATTTTCTTGCTTCATTCTCAACGCTTGGTGTTTCACAGGAAAATACTTACTGGGAAGCAAACTATACAACTTATCTGTTGCTGAAAGACATAAATTCAATTGCATCGCTACAGCAAAAGATTGGTCCGTTCATGAAAAAAGAAATGGCATCCATAGTTACAGGCAACGATTATTTAACATACGAGCTAGAGCCTTACACCAATATCCATCTCCATTCACCTTACGAAGGCTTTGAACCAAACAACAGCATCACCTATATTTATATTGTTGCTGCCATTGCCTTCCTTATTCTTTTAATTGCTTGTTTTACCTATATTAATTTAAGCACAGCAAGATCAATGGAACGTGCAAAGGAGGTTGGAATAAGAAAAGTTGCGGGCGCTTTTAAAAAGCAAATCTTCTGGCAATTTATTTCTGAATCACTTATTATCTCTGTATTAGCGCTTGCTCTTTCTGCAATTATTGCTACACTTATTTTGCCTGGCTTTAACCAACTAGCTGATCGGCAACTGCAGATCTTATCTTTATTTACACCAGCCATAGCAGGTGTTGCTTTGCTTATCATAGTTTGCATTAGCTTATTTGCAGGGAGTTATCCTGCTTTAATATTATCGGGCTTTCAGCCGATAAAAGTTTTAAAAGGATCATTTAAAACTTCATCATCAGGATTATGGCTGCGTAAATCATTGATCGTTTTCCAATTCATCATTACGGTTTTTCTAATTACCTCAACATTTATTATCAAGAGCCAGCTTAATTATCTTCAGCATAAAAACCTAGGCTATGATAGAGATCATGTGTTGATCCTTCCGCTTGATCAAAAAACAAATACAATACTAAGCACTATCAAATCTGAATTTAAAACCAACTCCAATGTGCTTAGCGTTTCAAGATCAGTTTTCGATCCTACAAATATTAAAGGCGGGTATACAATGAACCGCTCAGATATGCCCGAAAAACCATACGCGGTTGTTGCAAACCCTATTGATGAAGATTTTGTAAGAACTGCAGGAATAAAAATAATAGCAGGCAGCGATCTTACGGAGCAGGATCTTAAAGATGTTACACCCGATTCACCAAAGGTTTATCATTTTATTCTAAATGAATCTGCTGTAAAGGCTATGGGGTGGACAACACAGGAAGCTGTGGGACAGAAAATATTTTTAGGAGAGGATAGGCCCGGAACTGTAAAAGGCGTTGTAAAAGATTTTCATTTTGCTTCTTTACATGATCCTATTAAACCATTGGTTTTATTTCCTGATAC
>JBEPVC010000264.1:0-3608 GCA_041691235.1 Chitinophagaceae bacterium | reverse complement strand
ATGAAGGAAACATTGGTGTAGTTACTGACGATTATTATTTTGTAAAAAATCTGCGCATAAATAAGGAAGAGCTAATGCCGGTAAAATCAAATGTTTTATCGCTGAATGCAGCGCAGCAAGATTCAGTAAAACGCCAGCTTTCCCAACTAACTTCCGCGGTGTATGAAACGGCCAAATGGATGCTCGTAAATAACAAGAAATAAGTATAATCAGTGAATTATTTTTTTTGCGATGATGATCATTCGCGGTGAGTTTTTTACATGATAGTCATTGAAATTGTAATCGCCATACACTTCCTGTATTTGTAATTGCTGATAGGACAGCATCTCCGTAAAATCTCCCAAAGAAAATTTTGCAACCGTTTCCTGGTAGGTCAAGGGGTTTTCAAGTTCTTCATCTTCAACAACTATTTTTTTATAGAAATGTGTTTCATCAAACCATTTGGTTATCGCATAGGTAACGTCGTCAATTTCAATTTCAGATTTATGTACAAAATGATCTTCAGCATAGTGAACATTAAGGTAATCAATTACAAAAATTCCATTGGGTTGTAATGATTGAGCAATTGTTCTTATGGCATTGTCATGCTCTCTTCTTGTTTTAAAATAACCGAAGCTGGTAAAAAAATTAAAAGCACAATCAAAATAATTTATCCAAAACGGAAGACGCATATCATGCAAAAAAAATTGCAAATTTACAGTCTCAAATTTTTTTGCTTCTTTAATGCTGTCGGTTGAAAGATCAATTCCCGTAACATTAAATCCCTTTGCAGCAAGCATTCTTGAATGCCGTCCCCTGCCACATGCAATGTCGAGCATTAATGAACCTGCAGCAGGTTTTAGGTGATCAATTAATTTATCTATAAATGCAGCAGCTTCGCTTTGATCACGTTTAAAATACAATTGATGATAGTAAGGTGAGTTAAACCAATCCTTAAACCAGGGAATCGTTTCCGTCATAATACAAATGTAAATAATTAGCCAATTAGCTAATGTTCTAATTAGCCAATCAGTATTACATTATCGAATCAGCACATTAGTGAATTAGCATTATCTTTGATGATAAAAAAAAGAGCAGTGGCATTGATAAAAAGTATTTCCGGGATTAGGGGAACAATTGGAGGAAAGCCCGGTGAAAACCTTACACCTTTAGACATTGTAAAATTTACATCGGCTTACGCGGCGTGGGTAAGTTCTAAAGGTGAAAATAAAAAAATTATTATTGGCAGAGATGGGAGAATGAGCGGCGAAATGGTGAGTAGCTTGTGCGCTAATACACTTATTGCATGTGGCTTCAATGTAATTGACCTTGGACTTACCACAACTCCTACAGTAGAAATTGCAGTTAAATATGAAGGAGCTGCTGGTGGAATTATTTTAACCGCAAGTCATAATCCAAAAGAATGGAATGCTTTAAAGTTGCTCAACAGTGAAGGCGAATTTATCAATTCAAAAGAAGGACAAAAAGTTTTGGACATTGCGGAAAAAGAAAATTTTGATTTTACCAATGTTGATAGAATCGGAACCTATAAAAAAGATACAACATACCTGCAAAAACATATTGATGCTGTTGTGAATTATGAGTTGGTTGATATTGCTGCGATAAAAAAACAAAAATATACTGTTGTTCTTGACGCCATAAATAGTTCGGGGGCGATTTACATACCTGCCCTGTTAAAAGCATTAGGTGTAAAAGAAACGATTGTAATTAATGGTGAAGTAAATGGAAAGTTTGACCACAACCCTGAGCCACTTCCCGAGCACCTGACAAACTTAAGCACAGAAGTAAAAAAACACAATGCAGCTTTCGGCATTGCTGTAGATCCTGATGTAGACAGGCTTTGCTTTGTTTGTGAAGATGGAAGCATGTTTGGCGAAGAATACACTTTAGTTGCTGTTGCTGATTATGTATTAAGTAAAAGAAAAGGAAATACGGTAAGCAACATGTCATCAACAAAAGCGCTGAAAGAAATTACACAAAAGCATGGCGGCGAATATTTTCCTTCAGCAGTAGGCGAAGTGAATGTTGTAACAAAAATGAAAGAGGTAAATGCTGTAATAGGCGGCGAGGGAAATGGTGGAATTATTGTTCCTGATTTTCATTATGGCCGTGATGCACTGATTGGAATTGGATTATTTCTTACACACCTTGCGCATTCAGAAAAAAGTATTAACCAGTTGCGTGGAACTTATCCTGACTATTTTATTTCAAAAAATAAAATTGCGCTGGAAACCAATGTTGATGTAAAAGAAGTTTTTAAAAAACTAAAAGACAAATACAAAAATAATCCTATCAATACAGAAGATGGATTGAAAATTGAATTTGATAAAGACTGGGTACATCTCAGAACCAGCAATACAGAGCCTATTATAAGAATTTATTCAGAAAGCAATTTTGAAACTACTGCTCAGAATATTGCCAGGAGAATTATGAAAGATATTCACGAAGCAATGTGAATTCTTAATAAAGTCAATCGTCAATAGTCATTAAGTCATTGACTCATTTTATTATTAATCTGTTGACTTATTAACTTAAATGACAATTGACTAATGACCTATTGACTTAATGACTATTGACTAAATAACCAATTGACTAAATAACCAATTAACCCAAATAAAAGTTTAAAAAATTGAATAGAATTTATTTTGATAATGCCGCCACAACTGCTCTTGACCCACAGGTGCTGGAAACCATGATGCCATATTTAACAGAAAAATTTGGTAATCCTTCTTCAATTTATTCTTACGGGCGTGAAACGAGAATGGCAATTGAGATGGCAAGAAAATCTGTAGCAAAAATTTTAAATGCGCATCCTGCAGAAATATTTTTTACAAGTGGCGGTACAGAAAGCAGCAACACCGCAATAAATGCAGCGGTATTTGATCTTGGCTGTAAGCGAATCATTACATCTCAATTGGAGCACCATGCTACATTACATTGCCTTGAGCATTTGGAAAAAATTGGCGCTGCTGAAATTTCTTATGTAAAAGTTTTACCTAACGGTCACATTGATTTAAATGATTTGGAAAAATTACTTTCTGAAAGCGAAGAAAAATGTCTTGTTACTTTAATGCATGCCAATAATGAAATTGGAAACATTACCGATATTGAAGAAGTAGGAAAGCTTTGTAAAAAATATAAAGCTATATTTCATAGCGATACTGTACAGACGGTTGGTCATTACGCATTTGATATAAGAAAACTTCCGGTTCATTTTATAACCGGCGCCGGGCATAAGTTTCATGGGCCCAAAGGTGTAGGGATATTATATGTAAATGAGAACATAAAAATAAATCCCTTAATGAAAGGTGGAAGCCAGGAACGCAACATGCGTGCAGGTACTGAAAATATTTATGGCATTGTAGGTTTTGCAAAAGCGCTTGAAATTGCTACAGCAAATCATGAGGAGGATAGCAAAAATATAATTGAATTAAAAAATTATATGAAAGAAAAACTGTTACAAAATATTCCCGGTGTATATTTTAATGGAGATCATGCAGGCAAAAGTTTGTACACAGTTTTGAGTGTCGCATTTCCTAAAACAGAAAAATCTGAAATGCTTTTATTCAATCTTGATATAAATAATATTTGCGCAAGTGGCGGCAGCG
>JBEPVC010000263.1:0-3611 GCA_041691235.1 Chitinophagaceae bacterium | reverse complement strand
AATTTCAAACAGGGTTACCTGATGATTGTTGGCGGCAACAGGTTGACTGATGAACAGAAAGAATTAATGCTTCGGTTCACCAAAGTATTTCAACAAACCTATACCCGTTTCCTCGATCTGCAAAAAGCCGAAGCACAGGCAAGAGAATCACAAATTCAATTAGCATTGGAGCGTGCCCGCACACAAAGTATGATCATGCAACATTCGAAAGAACTGGATGATACGTTGCGGGTTTTTCATGAACAGGTTTTGTTACTTGATATCAATTCAGCATTTTCTTTTTTATGGTTGCCGGATGAAGAAAAAGAAAGACATATTTTTTGGGCAGCCTGGGCGGAACAACGGGAAAGCATAGACGCAGATAAAGATCATTCAACTGTTTTCAAAAGTAAAGCAATCAATTACCCGCTTGACAGAAATGAACCTGCCACTGCACAATGTTTAATTGATTGGAAAAGTAATGAGCCAGTTGTGTCGTATCATGTGCCGCCTGATGGAGTAGAAAATTATTTTGCTGCATGGAGTGAATTAATTGAAGGCGTTGAACAATTGAAACCCGGATATTTTAGTGATGGTCTTTATTATGTAGAAGCGTTTATGAAATATGGGTGCTTTGGTGTGATGGTTGCAAATGCATTATCAGAAGATGAAAAGAAAATTCTTGTTCGCTTTGCTATTGAATTTGAAAGAGCTTATACACGTTTTCTTGATCTTCAAAAAGCCGAAGCACAGGCAAGAGAAGCACAGATTGAATTAGGCTTGGAAAGAGTAAGAGCAGGGGCAATGGCTATGCGAAGTTCTAGCGAATTAAGTGAATTAGTTACCATCTTATTCGATGAGTTAGTAAAACTCGACCTGATACTGGCACGTTGCATTATCTGGATTTTTGATAACGATACATTATCAGCCAGGGTTTGGATGGCAAATTCAGAAGATAAAAAAATTGCGGACAGTTATTTTATAAAACGTCTCGATCACCCCTACTACGAAGCCATCATAAAAGGATGGAAAGAACGGAATCCAAAATGGGTTTTTGATTTAAGTGGAGAGTACAAAAAATCAATTGACGAATTACTTCTTAATGAAACCGAACTTTCAAAACTTTCGGAAGCGGTTAAAACTGGCATAAGATCATCCGGGCATTCTGTTATTTCAGGATCCTTCAACAATTTTGGATTTATTGAAGCATCGGGCTCCGTTTCGCACACAGAAGAACAGTTTGAAATCCTCAACAGGTTCGGAAAGGTATTCGATCTCAGTTATACACGTTTCAATGATTTAAAACAAGCAGAATCACAGGCAAGGGAAGCAACTATTGAAGCTTCATTAGAAAAAGTACGCAGCCGTTCAATGGGCATGCAAAAAAGTGAAGAGCTCAAAGAGGTAATCCAGGTTGTATATGAACAATTCGTTCATTTAAAAATCTTTGTTGAACATGCTGGGTTTATTATAGACTATAAAGAAAGGGATGATATGCATATCTGGCTGGCCGACCAGCATCTGGTTCCTTCTGAGCTATTCATACCTTATTTTGATTCTTCACATTGGAACAGTTTTAATGAAGCAAAAGAAAAAGGAACCGATTTCTTTCCCACCCTTCTGAATTTTGAAGAAAAAAATAAATTTTATAAAGATCTTTTTGCGTTGATTCCCGGCATACCGGAGGAAACATTAGATTATTATTTTAGTTGCCCAGGCCTTGCGGGATCAACTGTGTTGTTAGATAATGTTTCCCTTTATATTGAGAATTTTAAAGGCATTCCTTATACAGATGAAGAGAACAACACGCTTATGCGTTTTGGAAAAGTATTCCAACAAACCTATACACGATTTCTTGATCTTCAGAAATCAGAAGCACAGGCAAGAGAATCTCAAATTCAGTTGGCATTAGAAAGAGTGAGAGCAAGAACGATGGCCATGCAACGAAGTGAAGAATTGTCTGAAACGGCTGCTGTTCTTTTTGAACAGTTCAACGCATTAGGCGAAACGCCTGAACGCATTGCCATAGAAATAGTCAATGAAAAGGAAAACGTATTTGATATTTGGGCCACAGAGCATGGCGGTTCACAATTAAATATTTTATTGAAAGCTTCGCTGGATGAACCTCATGTAATGCAAAAAATGTATGCTGCATGGAAAGCACAAATAAAG
The DNA here is from genome assembly GCA_041691235.1 of Chitinophagaceae bacterium. Lineage (GTDB taxonomy): Bacteria > Bacteroidota > Bacteroidia > Chitinophagales > Chitinophagaceae > Ginsengibacter. The sequence goes on along the minus strand of JBEPVC010000263.1, from coordinate 1,460 downwards.
TCTATCACTATTGATTTGCAGCGAAATGAACTCGAAGAATATTTTCAGTTTTTAAAAAATGCAGGTTTGCCGGTGCAGCGGGAGATATTTGGTAAACGAAGAGTGCAGAATGTGGCAACTTTCTCCAAAGGAATTCTAACCATCATTACTCCCGAGCCAAGACCGCAGGAAACCATAGATATACTGGAACGATTTGCTGCAGTATTTGATGGTACCTATACCCGCTTCCTCGATCTTAAAAAAGCAGAAGCGCAGGCGAGAGAAGCAAAGATTGAAACAGCATTGGAAAAAATTCGATCACGCACAATGGCTATGCAAAAAAGTACGGAACTGGGTGAAACAGCTACTGTATTATTTAAAGAATTGAACAACTTAGTTGATAACCTGTGGACATGTGGTTTTGTACTATGCGAAGAGAGCAGGGAAACAGATGAATGGTGGCTGAGTGGAGGAAATGGATTTTTCCCTGACCTGGTATTACCAAATGTTGGAGACGATACTCATGCAAATATGTACAGGTACTGGCTGGAAGGCGCAGACTATTATGAAGAAGTGCTGGAAGGTTCTGCATTAGAAAAACATTATGAATGGGTGGTAAGCAATCCGTCCGGCAAACAGGCATTTGATAAACAGGCTGATGCCGGCATACCAAAACCAATGTGGCAAAAATTACATTGTGCTTATTTCCAGCATGGCTACATCGTTATTATTACAGAACAACCCTGCGCAGACGCACCTGTATTCAAACGCTTTGCCCAGGTTTTTGATCAGACCTATACCCGTTTTCTTGATCTTCAAAAAGCAGAAGCGCAGGCAAGAGAAGCACAAATAGAAGTGGCGTTGGAAAGAGTGCGTTCAAGAACAATGGCAATGCATAAAGGAGAGGAACTTGCCGACACTGCTATGTTGCTTTTCGACCAATTATCAGGCCTCGGAATAAAACAACGTAGCTGTGGTTTTCTTATTATGAACAAGCAGTCAGAAACTATGGCGGACTGGAGTGCAAATTTAGATGCCGGTGGAAAAGCAACTATTGTTACAGGCACACTCTCGTTTAATCAACATCCTATTCTTGCCGGCGTTGTACAAACATGGAAAAAAGGAGAACCTTATTTCATTGGTGAAGTGCATGGTGACGAGCTTCAGAAATATTACGGAGAGGTTACTTCAAAAGAAAGCGCATCTGATGAAATTAAGCAAAAGGTACTCGCAGTAGCAACTTCAGAATATACCAATAGCTTTAACTTCCAATTTGGTATGATGTACGTGCTTACTCCTGAGCCTTTAAATGAGCATCAGATCAATATTATGCTGCGGTTTGCTGCAGTATTTAAACTTACTTATACAAGATTTCTTGACCTTCAAAAAGCAGAGGCGCAAACAAGAGAAGCTACGATTGAAACAGCATTGGAAAAAGTGCGCAGCAGAACATTAGCCATGCAAAAAAGTGATGAGCTTGC
>JBEPVC010000262.1:0-3616 GCA_041691235.1 Chitinophagaceae bacterium | reverse complement strand
CAATGGCGTGAAATAAGAGACAGCGATCTTTACCAGCTGGATCATAAAAGCGATAAGCTTGTTGGATTAATGAAGGATAAAAAATTTGGAACAGTAGGCGCAGTAGCGTGTGATGAAGAGGGAAATGTTGCAGCAGCTACTTCTACCGGTGGAATGACTAATAAAAGATATGGAAGAATAGGTGATAGCCCCATGATAGGCGTAGGAACTTATGCCAATAATAAAACCTGTGCTGTTTCGTGTACGGGTCACGGTGAGATTTTCATAAAAGCTGTTGCGGCGTATGATGTAAGTTGTTTGATGGAATACAAAAATTTAAGTTTACAGCAAGCATGTGAAGAAGTAGTGATGAAAAAATTAGTTGCTATGCATGGAGATGGCGGACTGATAGGCATAGACGCAAAAGGCAATGCAGCGTTAGTATTTAATAGCGCCGGAATGTATCGTGGGTTTAAAAATAGCGATGGCGAAATGCTGATTGCTATTTATGGAAGTTGATTTTCTATAAAAAGATATGAAGAAAATTGCCTTGATAGTTGCCGGCGGAAAAGGCATCAGGATGAATAGCGATATTCCAAAGCAGTTTTTGTTGCTGGGGAATAAGCCTGTTCTTTATTACACCATTAAAGCATTTGCCGACGCTTACAATGATGTTGAATTCATACTCGTGCTACCCGATGAGCACATAGGCAAAGGGCAGGAAATTATTGATGGGTATTTCGATAACTCACGGTTTCGCTTAACCGCAGGAGGAAGAACCAGGTTTCATTCTGTACAAAATGGGTTGGAGTTAATAAAAGAAGAGTGTATTATTTTCGTTCATGATGGCGTTAGGTGCATGCTTACAAGCAAGCTCGTAAAAAAATGTTTTGAAGCAGCGGTTGCAAAGGGCACAGCAATACCCGTAGTGGAATGCAAAGATAGTTTGAGAGTAATGACAGATACTGGAAATAAAAGTATAAACAGAAATAAGATTAGGATTATGCAAACACCGCAAACTTTTCACAGTAAGATTTTATTACCCGCTTATAAAATAGATTATAAAGATAAATTTACCGATGAGGCTTCCGTAGTAGAATCTTTTGGCCTTAAAATAAATTTAATTGATGGTGAAGAAAACAATATTAAAATTACAACCCCTTTAGATTTGACTTTGGCAGAAATGTTATTGCTTAAATAGTTTTGCCAATGCAGGAAGACGATTCAATTTAATTCCGGGATAATTTTCCAATGTTGCTCCGAAACTTTTATAAAAAAATGCAAGGCTGCTGATGTTGCTCCCCTCAAAATCAAGTATAAGTTTTTTACCTGAATGCTCTTTAATAAAGTAATCAATCATTAAATGCGAGGCACCGGATGTTTTTCCATTGGGATGATTACCCACTAAAATATAATATGCCCTTTGATGTGAAAAAATAAAAGCACATGACGCTGTTAATTGATCATTCGAGGCATAAACGCCGTAAGTGATCGCCATCTTTTTTTTATGCAGGATTTCAAAGAGCATTGAAAAATTATCATAGTCTTTTTTGGTAATATGAGAAAAATTTTTCGTTTGTTCCTTGGCAAGCGTAATTACATCATCTATTGGAATATCTTTCTTTACTACATTTCCCAGCCTCAGTGAACGTTTAATGTTTCTTAAATGGCTTTCTGCAAATTTTTTTGAAATATTTTCATAGTTACCCCGAAGGTTAAGAATATAATTGCTTCTTTCATACATCGGGAAATTTTTTATTGGAAATAAATTCTCATGGTTTAAATAAAAATCCCAATACTTAAATTTAGAAGGAATATTTTCAAGAAATAATTTTACGATATCAGAAGAAATATTATCTCCGAAAATGCCAAGTTGCGCGCAAAAAAATGGCTGGTATAAATAGTAGATAGAATATTTTTTATTCCAGGTTAATGGCATTACAATTTTATAGTCATCTGATATTAAAACATCCCAGTTCTTGCACATTTCATCAAGATAGAATGAATATGCATAGATTAAGCCATTGCCTGAATTATCAATGCAGGCATCCCATTTTTTTTTATCAATTTCTAATTGGGGTAAATAAGAAACTTTCAATTTTTAAAGCTTTTGTTTATACCATTACTAAAGGTCCGGTTGATTGAAAAATTTTTCAAACCTGAAATTTTGAATGTCGATACTAAAAGAAATATTTTTCCAGAAACGCTTTTCTGTAATCGTTGATTTAAAATAATCAGCATAAACCTTACTGTATAAAAGAGGGATGTAAATATTAACCAGGTTTCGTATTACTGATATTTGCAAACCCGCATCATAAATAAATTTTCCTGTTAACGCATCTTTCTTCCATGCTTCTGCATACGTGCCTGCATCTAAAAATACTTTCAACGGAATCTTTACCGGCAACACCTGCAAGGGATTAAACTGTTTTGGAAAATCTGTTGTAAAATTTGCAGCGGCGAGCCAGTCATCTGTTTTGCCAATTTTATTATTTAGCAAATCCGAGCGTACTTTAAAGCCGCCATCTCTTATCATTATTTGTTGCGAAGCAAGTCCCTGGAATTCGTTTCTGCCTGCGAAATAATTGCTGTACGTGTAATCTTCATATCCATTTGCGCCCGTCATATTTAAATGATATCGATCCGTTTCAAATTGTTTAGTAACAGTTTTATCTCCTAAATAAATAAATTTTCCTCCAAACAATCTCAAATCTAAACCGCCGCCCTTAGCATAGTTAAAAAAATATTTTCCTTCAAAAGCAAGTCTCACAAAATCCTTTGCCTGCTCAGCTTTCAGTTCTGCATTATAAGGATATAAAACTCTTTTATTTTCAATTTTTAATTGTAACTGGTTTATATAACGATTAGCCTTAGGGTACGAAATAATATCAATTTGATTTATTGTATCCCGGGTAAAAAGTAACCCGGTTTCCCTGATAAAATATGTTTTCCATGTAATTGATTTTGTTAAAGCACTTGTAGCATTTTTATTTTTAAAAATTATTTTCAATGATGGAACAATTTTGGAAAAGCCAAGAAAATTTTTCTTTCCTGTTGAATCAACAAAATCATCGCCGGTAAATTTTTCTCCACTTATAGAAAGCTCAGCCTTTCTTATTAAGCCATAACTTAAAAAGTTGTAGCCAATTTTTCCGACGCCTGTAAAAGCTTTGCTTCCTATTGCATACATTGGAGAAGTAAGAAAATGAAATGCGGGTTCAGGCAAAGTATAATTATGAATGAGGCCGCCAATCATAAATTGGTCATAGTGGTTATAGCCCGCTGATGGCGAAATAAAAATATAATTGTGCTTATCGGTTTCATTGAAATTAAAAAAGGCAGATAGTTTTATATCTTTTTTTACAATCGGTTCAATGCTTCCTTTTTTATTAAGCAAAGAAAAAACAGAATCAACATTTTTATGACTTACATCTTCAATTACTTTTTTAAAATCTTCGGGGTATGGATGCTTAAACTTCCAACGATTATAATATTCATGAAGACAACTGTCAAACAAAGGTTGGCCAACATAATTTTCTAAAACTTTCATCCACTTCCCCGTTTTATAATATGCGGAAAGGCCATAATTTATTTCGGAAAAATTTTCGGAAGATGTTTCTATTGGCTGATCTTTTTT
>JBEPVC010000261.1:0-3671 GCA_041691235.1 Chitinophagaceae bacterium | reverse complement strand
GTTCCATTTAGCATAATCAAATATTTGTATTGAAGTTTCCACATTAAAATTTTTAAGCCGCAAAGATAATTGATTGTCATTTTCAAAAATAAAAATCGGGAAATGAAATGTAAGAGATTTCTCAACTTATCAACCTGTTAACATTTCAACAAATCAACCATTCAACCATTCACTTACCTTTGGCATCACTTTAAATGCTTATGCTGAAAGAAGTTAATGAAGCCGTTGATTTTATAAAATCAAAATACAATACCAAACCATCAGTCGGAGTCGTGCTGGGCAGCGGACTTGGAAGCTTTACCGCAGAAATAAATTCTGAGTTTGAAATTCCTTATAGCGAAATTCCGAACTTCCCTTTAAGTACAGTAGAGGGTCATAGTGGCAAGCTTATTTTTGGAGAGCTTTGCGGCAAAAAAATTGTTGCCATGGCCGGGCGCTTTCATTATTACGAAGGATACGCCACGCAGGAAGTTGTTTTCCCGATAAGGGTTTTGAAATTTTTGGGTATAGAAACTTTATTAATAAGTAATGCTGCAGGTGGAATCAATACAACTTTCAGAGTAGGAGATTTGATGATTATAACGGATCACATAAGCACGCTTACACTTAATCCTTTATTGGGAAAAAATGAAGATGCATTTGGCCCAAGATTTCCTGACATGAGCGAGCCGTATAAAAAAAATCTGATTAACGATGTAAAAAATATTGCACGCAACAATAACATTACAATAAAAGAAGGTGTGTATGTTGGTGTAACGGGCCCAACTTTTGAAACAAGATCGGAATATAAAATGTTAAGCATGCTTGGCGGCGATGCCGTAGGAATGAGCACCGTTCAGGAAGTTATAGCAGCGGTTCATCTTGGGTTGCCTGTATTAGCTATTAGTGTAATAACCGATATAGGAATACGCGAAGAAGAAAATATAATTACACACGAAGAAGTTTTGCAGGCTGCAAAAGATGCAGAACCACGGCTTACCCTTCTATTCAAAGAAATGATTGAAAATTTATAATCGCAGCGCATTAGAACAACGATGCTAAAACATAAATACATTTTAATCCTTGCCCCGGTATTCACAGTGGCTTTGCTTTTATTTGCGGAAATTGTTACCGCACAACTACCCGGTGTATTAAGAAGAATTCCAACTTCCAGCGGCTCGCGCGCTAACGGGCAATCACAAAAAGGCGGAGATTCACTTGGCTTTAAACATCGGGATGATCTTGCTGACTCGATCACCATTTCTTTTCGTTATCTCGATTCATTAAAGAGCAGCCACCTCGATTCTTCAATAAATGATTTTAATAAGATATACACGGTTCCTGCAGATTATGTAACACTCGGCAATAATGGTGCAGCTGCTTTTCCTGTTTTATTTTCACCAACATTGCATGCTGGCTGGGACGAAGGACTTCATGCTTATGATGTTTATAAATATAGTATAGAGAACACACGCTTTTTTCATACGACTAAACCGTTTACACAGTTAACATATTTGCTAGGTTCAGGAAAAGAGCAGGCGATAAAAGTGTTGCATACACAAAACATAAAGCCCAACTGGAACGCGGGCATAGAATACCAATTAATTTCTTCACCAGGTCTTTTTCAAACCCAAAACACCAATCACAACAGCTATCGCTTTTTTAGTAATTACCAGGGAAAGAAAAAAAGATATGCAGCCTATTTGGTGTTGCTTGGTAATAAGCTTGCTTCATCAGAAAATGGCGGAATTCAAAATGATTCATTTCTTCTTGATCCAAATAAAAAAATACGAACAGCCGTTGCGGTTAATCTTGGTGGTGATGCAGCGAATTCATTTAATATTTTCTCTTCAAAAATAAACACCGGTATTACATACGGTAACTTCACTGCATTTTTCAGGCAGAGTTATGATTTGGGAATAAGAGATTCTTTAATAATAAATGACAGTACAAAAGAATATTTATTTTACCCGAAATTCAGATTTCAGCACACAATTACTTACAACAGCTATACCTATAAGTTTGGAGATTTGCTTACAGATCCAGCGTCTGCTGAAAGTGATTCGGCAATATTCAACCAATGGTATAATATTACGCTTAAGCCCCGGAATTTAGGGTCAAATGTGTGGCTTAATTTCAAGTTGCAGGATCAATGGAAATTTGTTTCAAACGATTTTGTAATAAAGCAATTTCCAGAAACAAAAAATCCCGGACAATTTATTGAAGCGGGGCTTCGCATTGAAAACTTTTCCGGAAGTTTCTCTTCATCGCTTATACCGGATTTTTTTGTACAGGTATTTCCAACTCCTGCGGTAAAGAAAAATTTTTACAATTTGGTTTTGCATGGCGAATATCGTAACAAGACAAGAAACAAAAAATGGGATGCGCTCTTAAAAGGAGAGTTTTACGCAACAGGCTTCAATGCCGCAGATTACAACGCTTACGTATCGCTTACGCGTAATCTGAATGCAAAGCTTGGCGATGTACAAGTAACATTTCAAAATGTAAATCGCTCTCCATCTTATATTTTTTCAGGAAATTCTTCGTTTAACCTTGATCGTAATACTCTTGCTAAAAAAGAAAACATTACAGTAATTTCTGCAGTAGCAAACAATCCGCGATTTACAATTATGGCAAGAAATATTTCAATAACAAATTATAGTTATTTTAAAAATTATTACCAGTCAGATCAATTCAGCGGATTAGTAAACATTTCACAGTTCATTGCTTCTACAAGAAATAAAATTATTGGCCATCTTAGTTTGTACAGCGACTTTATCGTCCAGCAAACTGCCGGGAACAACCCGATACGTGTGCCTTTATTTTTTACGCGGCAACGCTTTGCATTTGAAGGCAATTTTTTTAAAAATCTAAATTTGAGTGCAGGCCTCGATGTAAAATATAATACACCCTACAAAGCCAATAATTTCTCTCCCATAACGGCACAGTTTACTCCCCAGGACACTGTTACCATTAGTAATCTTCCACAGTTAGATGCATATTTTGATTTCAGAATAAAGTCGTTTACAGGAGTAGTAAAATTTGAAAATTTAAATACAGTTGATGTATCGCATGGTTTTGGATTTACCAATAATAGTTTTGTAGCGCCACACTATCCCACGCCTGGTCTCATTTTCAGAATTGGCGTGCAATGGAATTTTGTAAATTGAAAATTTAAACGATTCAATGCAAGATGAAATAATTATACGAAAGATTATCGCTGATGATGACCCGAAGCTTGCACGTATCATTCGCAGTTGCTTACAGGAATTTGGCGCGGTAAAACCCAACACCGTTTACTTTGATGCAACAACTGATCATTTACATAAAGTCTTTCAAACAAAAGGATCGGCATATTTTGTTGTTGAAGCAGAAAACGAAATCCTGGGTGGTGCAGGCGTCTTCCCTACGGAAGCTCTTCCTGAAAAAACCTGCGAGTTGGTAAAAATGTATTTGGTTAAAAGTATAAGGGGCAAAGGTATTGGCAAATTGCTTTTAGAAAAATGTATGCACGAAGCGAGGGAAATGGGATTCAAAAAAATGTATATTGAAACAATGCCCGAATTAATAAATGCAATTCCGATGTATAAAAAATTCGGTTTTCACTACATACCTAAACAACTTGGTAATAGTGGTCACACAGGTTGTGAAATCTGGATGCTGAAAGATTTATAATTCTGAATTTATCATTT
>JBEPVC010000260.1:0-3705 GCA_041691235.1 Chitinophagaceae bacterium | reverse complement strand
GCATGTTCTTTCCAAGAAGAAATGCTGTTCCATATTCTGTAACCACATAATGAACATGAGCCCGTGTTGTAACTACACCTGCACCTTGTTTTAAAAATGGAACTATTCTTGAAAGCCCTTTCGATGTTGTTGATGCGATTGCAATGATTGGTTTTCCTCCTTCTGATAATGCGGCGCCTCTCATAAAATCCACCTGGCCTCCAACACCTGAGTAATGATATGTTCCAATAGAATCTGCACAAACCTGCCCGGTAATATCTATTTCAATTGCACCATTTATAGAAGTAGCTTTAGGATTGGTTCGTATGATAGAAGTGTCGTTTACATAATCAATATTCATTACAACAACTGAAGGATTATCATCAACAAAATCATATAATTTTCTACTGCCTAATAAAAAACCGGTAACTATTTTTCCTTTATATTTTTTCTTATGCTCATTGGTAATAACACCACTTTCAACTAAAGGTAAAATTCCATCAGAAAACATTTCTGTATGTATGCCTAATTCTTTATGGCCTGAAAGGCTTGCCAGCACTGCATCTGGTATTGATCCTATTCCGGTTTGAATGGTAGCGCCATCCTCTACTAACTCCGCACAGTTAGCCCCAATTTTCAAAGCAATTTCATTTACATCTTTACCGAAAGTTACTTCCGGAAGTTCCTGTTCGGCAAATACCAGTGCATCAAATGAATCAATTTTTACAATACCATCACCCAGAGTTCTGGGCATTCTTGAATTTACCTGTGCTATTACATATTTTGCAGTTTTAATGGCAGTTGATGCTACATCAACTGAAACACCCAATGAACAATAACCATGCTTATCAGGAAGGGAAACCTGTACCAATGCAACATCCAGTGGAATAATATTTTTTCTGAAGAGGTTGGGAATATCACTTAGAAAAACAGGGATGTAATCTCCACGCCCATCGTTTACAGCCTCCCTGACATTTGCAGAAACGAACAACGAATTAATTCTAAAACTTTCATGATACTTCTTATCGGCAAATAATGCTTCACCCTGTGTGCTGATGCTGACCAATTCAACATCTCTAAGTTCATCAGCTCTTTCAACCATCTTCTTTAATAAGTAATGTGGCGTAGCTGCACCACCATGAACAAATACTTTATCAAATGATTTTATAACTTTTACAGCATCTTCACCGGAGACATAATTGCTCATTATATTGTTTATATTTTTTGAATTATTACTTGTTATGTAACAATAAAATAATTTTCCTAGCTTTTATTTATCGATCAATATATTTATTATTTAAACAATACTTGAATTATTTCTTGAGTTGACCTTTCTTCATATTATCAGCAACAAGAAATATTGTGCCTATAATTACCCACAAAGCAGCCCATAGCCAATTTCGTTTTTGAAATGCTTCAATAACAGAAAGTCCAAAAAAAATTATAAATACAGTAACCCCTATTCCCAATTTTATTCTTTTCATATCCATTTTGTTTAAATGTTAAATTAAGCCGCCGATTTAGTTTGTGTTACAACATAGGTCGTATAGGATTATGCCACCTAATCAATCACGGAAAGATCAAAAGAACTATTACAATACTCTTTAGTTATTTTCGTATTGTATTGCCTTCGGAAACAAAATATTATTTTCAATATGCACATGTTTGTGCAGGTCTTCTTCAAACTCTTTCAGCTCTGCAAGAGTTACTTTAAAAGTGGTGCAGGCATCTTGTGGTGGAGTATAATTATTGGTAAGTGTTCTTATCTCGTACATAATATCTCCGGCCTCTTCATGATCCGCTTCCATTGCATTAACAGGCATTTGAATATAGCCTGGCAATATTTCTAAAGACCTCCCGGATTTATATAAATTTTCAACTTCTTTAATTCGCGGAAATAAAACTGCTTCTTCTTTTTCCATATGCAAAGTCATTTCTCTCATTATAATTTCAAACATGTCATACACTTTTTTCATGTAAGGAAATCTGTCGCCATGTTTTGTTGCCACCTTATTAAGGTGAGCAATTATTGTTGGCATTGATTGCTTTACATAAAAATGATGGTGAATTAGTATATAACTAACAAGTTGTTCAGCATCCATTTCTGTAAAAGGCATCTGCTGTTTACCTGCTGCATTAGCAAGTGATTTTAATTCTTCTGTAATACTTTCAATCTTTATGCCTTTTTCTGCGCAGGCCTGCGCTAATGTTCTTTTTCCTTTGCAGCAAAAATCAAGATTATACCTTTCTAATACAGGTACCACCTGGTGATTACTTATTACCATTGAGGCGAGGGTTTGTTCTGTAATATCTGTCATAATAATTTTTTACAAAGGTGGAGCATACAATAATTACAGGTTATGATTTAAATCAGGTTGTAAAGTGTTTGTTCTCATTAACAGGTTTCTGCAATATTCAATTAGCAGAAAACATTATTAATCTTTCATTAGAAGAATTATAACAAGATAGCAGTTGCAAAATTTTAATCGGCCACAAAAACATTCCCCCAGCGACCATTTCAGCATACATACTAAAAGATTAAAAATATTTTATGCTTTCACGAATCAAATTGCTTCACTTTTATACTTACAGTAATCCAAATCAATCCGGTTGCCATAACAATTGCGGCATAAAATAAAATCATGTTGGCATAACGCAATGGTTCTACTTCGATGGCTTCAAGCCCCTGGCACATTAAAATTATTTCCTGAATCAATACGCCGGTTACAAAAATCAGAACGCCAACTTTTGAAATATGCAATTTCATCTCACTTAAAATTTGATTGATATAACCCAGAATAAAAAAAGAAATAATTCCTAAAAAAGACAAATGCAAATATCCAATAACTATAGGCCTGAACCCAAATGCATAATGACTTAAAAAAGGAATAATTGAAAGCATTTGCAAAATAATTTTTATTATAAAAGCAATGGCGGCCATTATCCATAAGTACCTTGTAATTTTTGTAAACTTGTGAGGGGTATTCTTTTTTACAACGGGAAATAACCTTATGAAATACAATAAAACCAATAATTGCAGAATACCTGCAATATCAGCAACCCAAATTAATCCCCTGGGCAATTTCAACCAAAGTATAGAAAGAAAATAAGTGGGAACAACCGTTATAGCCATCACAATAAATAATTTTTTACTGATGGCAACTGCAGGCAGGAAATCTTTTTTATATAAATAAGAAAACAATAATCCAAAGCAGGCAAATAAAAACCAGCCGTTATATTGAAAGTGAAGAAAGAAATAAATAGCGCCAAAATAATAATCCTGCACCATAATATGATTGGCCATTAAATAAGCAAGCGCAAACGCACCCAAAGATGAAAGCGCCCAAAGCACTAAGGCTGCTTTAAACCATTGGGGAGCATGAGATGTTTCTTCAACTTTATTAAGATCCCTCCATAAATAAAAAATAAAAAAGTAAGAAACAAAAATTGAAAGCGTAGAAAATGTAATGGAGACAAAAGCATAACCCTCACAGATAAACGAAAAGAACATCCCGTACGCCGTTATGCAATTGGCTAATAATAACCAATGATATTTTTTATAATTGACCTCTGTACCCTGTTGCTGCAGGTAATTTACCATTAAAGCCATCAATGCCAGTGCTACCCATCCATCAAATGCAAAATGTGAATGGGCGTACAATAAATATTTTTGATTTACAAGTGGTAATGGAAAATTAATTTTATATCTCAATGTAATGCCCGCCA
>JBEPVC010000259.1:0-3718 GCA_041691235.1 Chitinophagaceae bacterium | reverse complement strand
TGCAAACAGGTTGCGGTGTTTAAGCTTGCTTCTCTTTGCCATGCATAATATTTTATGAAACAGGATATACAAGTAAAACAGTTTGCAAGCGAAGTACAGGATGCAAATCATTTGCCTGCAGAATATTTATTGGTGCTGCAACCGCACCAGGCATTGTGGAATGAAATAAAATCAATCAAGGAAAAATTTGCTGTTGATTTTGATTGTGCAATGGCACGCACAGGGTTACCACAAATAACATTGGTAAGGTTTAAACAATATCAAATAACTGAGAACCGCATCAGGCAGGCATTACGCAATGGCATCAAAACTTTGCAGCCTTTTAAAATTGAAATGAAAGATTTCGGCAGCTTTCCATCGCATACTATTTATATAAATATTGTAAGCAAAGTGCAAATTATGAATGCCGTGAAAATTGCGAGACAAGGACAAAAATTTATGAAGATGGATAAAGATAATAAGCCGCATTTTATTACAGAGCCACATCTTACTATTGCACGAAAGCTGCTGCCATGGCAATATGAGAAAGGCTGGCTTGAATACCAGCACACAAATTTTCATGGAAGATTTATTGCAGACCATGCATTGTTATTAAAAAGAAAGGCAGGAGAAAAATATAAACCCATTGAAAGATTTATGTTTCAAAATGCAAAAGAAGAAATAACGCAAGGTGAACTATTTACCCCTAACCCCTAAAGGGGAATTTGGAAAATACTTAACAAGAATGTTATGAATGTGGAAGAAGAGATTTTTAAAAATCAACAAGTGGGCAGTTCCCCCTTTAGGGGGCAAGGGGGTATGTATGCCGTAGTTGATTGCAATAGTTTTTATTGTTCATGCGAAAGAGTATTTCGCCCTGAGCTGAATAATAAACCTGTGGTTGTATTGAGCAATAATGATGGCTGTATTATTTCACGAAGTGATGAAGCGAAAGTATTAGGAGTTGAAATGGCCGGCCCTTATTTTAAAGCAAGGCCTGTAATTGAAAAGCATGACGTAGCTACTTTTTCTTCCAACTATAATTTATATGGTGATTTAAGCTGGCGTGTAATGGAAACATTGCGCATGATTATGGGCGGCGAAGAATATGTTGAGGTGTATTCTGTTGACGAAGCATTTCTTAACATGAGTGAAGTGCCACCGGATAAACTGTATGAAACGTCTTTAATGATTCGGGAAACAGTAGAACAATGGACAGGAGTTGCAGTATCCATAGGTGTTGCGCCCACAAAGGTTCTTAGTAAGGTTGCTAACCATATTGCTAAAAAAGATAAGCATGCAACCCAATGTGTAACGGTACTGGATAAACGCGAAAAAATAAATGAAGCATTACGTTTAACTAAAGTGAAAGAAGTCTGGGGCATAGGAAGCCAGTTTGCCAACAAGCTGAATTCATTCGGAATTCATACTGCTTATGAATTTATTGGTATGCCGGAAGAATGGGCAAGAAAACATTTTGGAGGTGTTGTTGGTTTACGGTTAATAAAAGAATTAAAAGGCGAGCATGCTATTATAATGGATAAAGAATTAACTGTAAAAAAGATGATTGCAACCACACGAATGTTTGGTTCTCCGGTAACATCATTGCAGGATATTAAGGAGGCCGTTGCAACTTATACATCAAGGGCTGCTGAAAAGCTGCGCAGGCAATATGGTGCAGCTTCAGTAATAAGTGTATTTGTAGTACCTAAAGAAGAACCTAAACAAGGCGGGCGGTTTAAACATGGGCCGATGCTAAGAGATGAAATGCTTTTGCCCAACCCCACATCTGTAACAAGTGAACTAATAAAACCTGCTGTGTACCTGGCAGAAAGAATTTATGAAATTGCTAATAGGGATAAGAAAAGCCTGTTTAAAAAAGCAGGCGTAATGCTTAGTGGTATTGTGAAAGATGAATTGCTGCAGGGCAATATGTTTGAGCCTGCATCTAAAAATAATGGACGAATGTTAATGAGCATGATGGATAATATTAATTTCAGCATGCGTGATGATATTGTAAAATTTGCTGCAAGCGGCACCAAACGAAACTGGAAAATGAGACAGGAGTTCAGAAGCCCGAGGTATACTTCAAGATGGGATGAATTAAGAGAAGTGTACTGATGAAATGGTAATAGTTAATTAGTCATTGGTCAATAACTATTATTAACAGCGCCTAATGACTCATTGACAAATCAAGGGCAACGCCCCATCGTATAATTGGTAATACCATCACATTGTGCGTAGCAACTGTTATCATAAGTTTGATTATTGCAACCGCAAACATAATTGATAAGTAATGGGCAATTACAATTTGTATTGACAGGACCTTTTATGCAATTGCTTGCCGTATCTTTTTTACACGATGTAATACTGAAAAAAATAAATAAAAGAAATAGGGTAAGAAGCTTTTTCATAATAGAATGTTGCACCAACAATCATTCCATTCATTCGTGCGTAAAATTCTATTTTTAATTCATTTGAAAATTAGGATTATTATGCAATGATTGTTCTTCTCTTAATTTTTGTTCCCACTTCCAGGCAGTACTCATCATTTCATCAAGAGAAAATTTGGGATCCCATCCTAGTAATTTTTTAGCCAACGAATTATTAGCGTATATAGCAACTATATCCCCGTCTCTTCTTGCGCCAATTTTATAATTCAGTTTTATGCCACTTACTTTTTCAAATGATTTGATAGCCTCCAACACGGTAACACCATTACCTGTTCCAAGATTAAATATTTCGCAGGGTGCGCTATTTTTTTTACCCATCAGGTATTGCAATGCAAGAATGTGTGCATGAGCTATATCGCTTACATGTACATAATCACGCACACACGATCCATCTCTTGTTGGATAATCATCCCCGTAAACTGTAACCTGCGGCAATTTTCCAATAGCGGTTTGCGTAATGGCGGGCACAAGATTTTCCGGCTTGCCTAACGGAAGTTCGCCGATAAGAATAGAAGGATGAGCACCAACGGGGTTAAAATAACGCAGTAAAACACTTTGCATTTCCGCCGTTTTTGTAACATCTTTTACAATCTCTTCACCCATTTGCTTTGTAGCGCCGTACGGGGATTCAGCGGGTTGTTGCGGCGTTTCTTCTGTTACCGGAATTTTATCGGGACTGCCATAAACTGTGCATGAAGAAGAAAAAATAAAATTGGGAACCTTAAATTCTTGTGCACATTTTAAAATATTTATCAGAGATAATAAATTGTTTTGAAAATACATCAAAGGTTTTTTTACTGATTCTCCTACTGCTTTAAAGGCTGCAAAATGAATAATGCCTTCAATTTGATTGTTCTCCTGGAAAACAGCGTGGGTGTCATCAAAATCGGAAAGGTCTACTTTATAATTTTTTACACCAATGCCGGTAATATTTTTTATTCCCTGCAATAAAGCATTTGTTGATCTTGAATTATTATCTATGCAAACAGGCTCATAACCATTTTCAATTAAGTCAGCTATGGTATGCGCACCAATGTAGCCACAACCTCCTGTCACTAATATTTTTTTCATTTAACAAAAGAAAGAAAAAATAATCAATAGCGGTGTAACTTAAAAAATTATCAGCCAAACAGATGAATTACAAAATAGATTGCAGCAGCAACGCCCGCGCTTACAGGAATTGTAAGAATCCATGCCCAGAGCAGGTTTATTGTAACACCCCAGCGTACTGCCGATAAACGTTTTGTTGCCCCAACCCCAACAATAGCACCGGTAAGTGTATGAGT
>JBEPVC010000258.1:0-3736 GCA_041691235.1 Chitinophagaceae bacterium | reverse complement strand
ACACCTGATTATTCTTACAGCTATGTTTCAAATAATTTTGAATTTGATAATAACGGTGACCTTTGGTCATTTTCAAATTACAACGATACCATTGGCCAATGCAATATTGATAAATTTGATGTAAACACCGGTTCAGTTATTAATACAAGAGTCGTTCAATTTCCTGCTGATAATTTTCCTACCAGCATAAGCAGCGGCGATTTAACGATTTTGCCCAATGGGCGCATGTTTGCCACGCTCGGTAGTTTCCCTTCGCGTTTATATGAAATTAAAAATTACAATAAAACAAATTCCCCTGCAACTGCTACCTACCTTGTTACGCTACCGCAAAGTTGTTTTGGAATAGCTTACCTCAATGGTGACCTGGAAATTACCGGGTCAGATTTTTCCGGAAATTGTTATTACTATAAGTACAATATTTCTTCAGGCATTTTGGATAGCGCAAAAAATTTTCAAAACGCACAATTGCCGATTGACAACACAAGTATTACTCCATCGCTTGGAGTTACTAAACTTTTGCTGAATTCTGTAAAAGTAAATAGCAATACAGGTGATTTTGCTTATGAAATTTATGTAAGAAATTTAGGCAATGTTGCACTAAACAATATTAATGTAAGTGATAACCTCGCTCAGGTTTTCGGCGCAGATAATATTTCTAATGTAAGTGTCGCGTTTGTTCCGGATGAAAATGCAGGAAGCTTAATATTAAATCCGTTGTATAATGGAACCACAGATACGACTTTGCTTCTTGCAAATCAAAATCTTGCAAACCAAACATCGAGTAATGTAGACTATTTTTTTAAACTTCGTGTAAGCCTTCGCGTTACCAACCTTGGTGTTAGTACTTATTTTAATTCAGCGATTGGCAGCGCAACCATTGGCAGTGTTGGCACGCAAAGTTTTTTTAATATTTCAGACTCATCAAACAATGGCCCGGCATCTGCTGTGGATCCTAATAATAATGGAAATGCGGGTGAACCAGGCGAGAATGTTCCCACACCTTTTAATCTTTCTACTTTGCCGGTGAAGTTTGTGAGCATTAATGCATTCATTGTAAATAAAACATCTTCGATGCTGAAGTGGGTTGTAGCTACACCAACAATGAAGTCAGATAAATTTGAAATTGAATATAGTGCAGAAGGACGAAGGTGGAATAGCATTGGAGTTATAGATATTCTTAATTCAAACCAAGATAGTTACCAGTTTTTGCATAATAATATACCCGGTGGCAATTTATATTATCGGATTAAGGAGATTGACCAGGATGGGGCTTACGTGTACAGCAACATTGTTTTATTACACAATAAAAGCACAGCTGGCAGCTTTGTAATTTTTCCTAACCCTGCCAATAATTATATATCGATTAGTGCTCCGTATAACGTTAACGGCAATACGCAATTAACTTTATATAATGTAGTAGGCAAAAAATTGGCTTCGAAATTAATGAGTGGCCCAACTGAAGAAATTAGTACTGCTGATTTACCTGATGGTGCCTACTTATTGAAAATAGCGGGTAACGGAGCGACAACTACTTATAAAGTTATGGTAATGCACAAGTAAAAGAATTTAATGTGCGCGTGACATACTTAAATCAGATTATTATAGTAATTTAGAATTAAACATACCAAAACAATTAATAAAAAAAATATGAACAAATTTATTTATCGCGGCAAATTTGCTGTTGTATTCACCTGCTTATTTATAATAGCATCCTGCAATAATTATGGAAAAAAAGTAACCTTTCCCGGCAACAAAGGAGAAGTTTATTATAAAGGCGATGGCGTTACTGAGGACGATGCAAAAGCTGTAGGAAAATTTTTAGAAGATCAGCAATATTTTCTTAAAGATGATAAGAGCCGGTCTGTGCAACTAACCAAAGAAAACAATCGCATGAAACTCCGGTTTGTTGTTGATGAAAAAGCATTAGCCACGATACCAAAGGCTGATGAAAGTTTTTTATTGATGGCCGCTTTGATGAGTAAAACAATTTTTAATAACATACCTGTAGACGTTGTTTATACCGATGATGTTTTTAAGGATATAAGAACACTTCCTTATGCAGATGCTGCAGCCAGGTCTGCAACGGCTTATGAAGCACTGCAGCAAATGGAAAAAAAAATATACAATAAGAACACACTCTACTATAAAAATATTTCAAGCGAAGAAGCAGATAGCATTTCAGCATACCTTATAAAAAATGGATTTTTTTCCGACGGCGCGGGGAAAGATCTTGCAGTGAGTAAAATGGGAGACAGCAGCTACCACGTAAACTTTTTTATTCAGGATGCTTTTGCCAATGAACAAGGGTTACAGAAGGCCGATGACTTTGGAAAACTTTTGAAAAAAGATTTATTTACTAATTCTATTTTACAGTTTGAGGTAGTAGATCAAAATATGAATTCCCTTAAAACATTTATCTACTAAATTCAATTCCTACAACTTTTCTAAATCGAATATTATTATTTATTTGCCGGCAGGCACCGAAGGCCTTACTTCTATTTTACTGGGCAAGGTTCTCGGTGGCATTCGCAAAAGATTTGCTACAATCTGACCGATATCTTCTGGTTGTATCTTCCATGCGTCATCGTCACCCGGAATATGATTGTCAAAATAAGTTGCTACTGAACCGGGCATAATGGTAGTTACTTTAATATTGTATTTCCTTAAATCAAGCATAATTGCCTGCGTAAAACCAACAAGCCCAAATTTACTTGCATTATATGCTGCGCCGCTTGCAAAAAAGTTTGCGCCGGCAAGGCTCGCAATTGTAATAATATATCCTTTCGAATTTTTTAAAGCATCAAGGCTTGCCTTTACTGTGTTGAAGACGCCGGTAAGATTTGTATCTATCGTGCTTTTCCAATCTTTTTCTGACAAGCTTTCAATAGAGGCAAAGTGGCCAACACCTGCATTCGCAACTACTACGTCAAGCTGGCCAAAATGCTTGGTTGCTTCATGGACAGCCTTTGTTTCTGATGCAAGAGAACTTACATCAGATTCCAATGCAAGGATCTTTGCGGGATCTTTGCTTAATGAGTCTGCGGCTTTTTTTGCAGCATTTAAAGTGCGACTGGTAATCGCTACTCTCATTCCATTATCAAGTAAAATTTTTGCAATACCATACCCTATGCCTTTTGAGCCACCGGTTATGTAAGCAACTTTATTATTAAGATTAGTCATTGTTATTAGGTTTATTTATATAAAAGTAATTCTGAAGATCTATTTAAAAGCTTTGTTTTGTCTAATGCTGTAATCATGTTGTGATTGAATTATTGGCAAAATAAATTAAGTCATTGAAATGCTAAATCAATAACCACGCCAACTGAAAAATAAACTGAGGTATGTTGCTAACTGGTTTGCGGAGAATGATTTTTAAAAAATTAATCAGTTCCAGTCTGCTTCTTTTATATGTTCACTATGAGCAATTAATTCTCTTTGCTTGTTGCGTTTATGAATTTCTAATTTCGTTTCAGAATCAATTATTTTTTCCTGCACCTCATTTTTTATTTTTAGTTCTATTTCATTTAAATATTCGTCATAAGGCCCACGCGCAGTAAGCCCCTTCCACGTAACCGGTAAAACATCAACCAAAATAAAAAAGATAATCAGGAACCAGGTGGTGATGTTAATAATGGTGTTTGCCCCGGACAGGCGGCTCAGCGCTTTTTCTCTTTCAAGATAATCACGGCTGAAAGTAAGCTTATTTATTTTTGAATTTCGTGTTGAATCAAGGCTC
>JBEPVC010000257.1:0-3742 GCA_041691235.1 Chitinophagaceae bacterium | reverse complement strand
GTCCGCACATGATTAGCGATAACTTGCGCTATGATTTCTTAATAAAAAATTATGCATACCGGCACACGGTAAAACCTGGAATTACAGGCCTGTCGCAGGTTATGGGCTACACTGGCGAAACACGTGATTTTAAAAAAATGGAAAAGAGAATAAACATGGATATTTTTTATGTGAGGCATTGGTCTTGTAAGCTGGATATGTTTATTTTATACAAAACAATATTTAGATCAAAAAGCTAATTGCATTTTTAAAATTTTATTTTCAACTTGGCAAATCTTTTTACACGTCCAACAGTTTCTGTAATTATTCCGACTTATAACCGGATTGCTTACCTGCAGCATGCGGTTGAATCGGTAATTGCGCAAACCTTTAATGATTGGGAATTAGTTGTTGTTGATGATGGATCAACCGATGATACCGTTGAAAAGATAGAAGCCTTAAAAGATTGCCGTATTCATGTTTTAAGATTGCAACATACAGGAAATATTGCATCTGTTCGCAACGCCGGTGTGAATGCAAGTTGTGGCGAATGGATTGCTTTTCTTGATTCAGATGATGCGTGGGTTATTAATAAACTTGAAATTCAATTGAAGTTGCTGAGGTATAAAAAAAAGCAATGGAGCTACGGACGTTTTGAATTGGTAAATGAAGCGTTGGAAACGATTAATAATAAGGCTGGAAAATTTCTTCCTTTTTCCGGGTGGATTGCACAACAAATAATTACTTGTGAGGCATCAGTAAATATTGGCTCGTTAATGATAGAGCGAGATCTTTTTAACGAGGTGGGCGGATTTGATGATAATCCTAAACTTATTTTGAGAGAAGATTATGAATTGGCATTGCGCCTCGCTTTATTTGCAGAAGCAGTAGCAGTGCCGGATTTGATATTGAAAGTACGCGAGCATACAGGCCGCACAACAAATACTTATGATGACGGCCATGAAAGAACTGCATTTGTTTACGAGCATTTTTTAAGTTTGAGGCCACGCTATGAGCTGAAAAATATTGCACGAAAAAGATTAGCGTATCATCTTGCAGAAATATCTTCAAAAAAAATGCAGCAGGGAAAATATATTGCAGCCACAAGCCAGCTGGTGCATGCTTTTGCAAAGGGAGCCCGGCTTCGGCATTTGCTATCGGCCATTAGACGCGGTTTATACAAGCGTTCAAAAACAGGGACAAATAAAATAGTTGCAGATTGAAAAAGATTGGGAAAAATATTTTTGCAATTCTTAACCGTGTTGAAAAGAGCAGGCTGATGAAACTTATTTTACTCGATGCAGTGATAAGTATTTTAGATATTTTGTTTTTGGTAATGCTTTTATTTGTTATTCATTTTTATACCGGGGCAAATCATTCATTGTTATTAACATGGTTTCCTTTTGTTAATAAATATCCTTTGCTTCTTGTAGTTATTTTTTTTGTTTTATTTGGTGTTAAGAATTTTTTTGGCTTTCATGTTTTACGAAAGCAATTGAAATTTGTATATGCAGTGGCATCAAGGCTTTCCAATGAAAATTTGATATGCTACCTGCAGGGTAGCTATAATGATTATGTCAATATTGATTCTTCTGTTCACATTCGCAAAATCAGTCAGCAACCCATTGAATTTTGTCACTATGTGCTGCAGGGATTTCAGCAAATCATCAGCCAGTCAATCTTAATCATTATTGCCATTATAGCCATCCTTGTTTATAATCCTGTTCTGTTCCCGTTGCTGTTTGCAATTCTTGCACCGTCTATTATTCTTACTGCTTTCTTAATGAAAAAAAAATTGACGGCAATTCGCAAAGCAGCTAAGCCCTCAAGCGAAAAATCTTTGCAGTATTTAAAAGAAGCTTTATCAGGGTTCATTGAAAGTAATTTGTATGATCGCAGAAATTTTTTTACAAAAAGATATTATTCATCACAATCAACATTTAATAATTTTCTTTCTGAGCAGCAAGCCATACAGAATATGCCCTCAAGGCTTATTGAGGTATTTGCAGTATTTGGATTACTTATCCTGGTTTTCGTAAATTCATTTATTGCACATACACCTTCTGTCCAAATAATAACGATAGGAGCCTTTATGGCTGCTGCTTACAAGATTATTCCGGGGATAGTAAAAATCTTAAACAGTAATGGCCAAATAAAAACATATTGGTTTACGGTTATTGATTTGTTACAAACAAATATTGAGCCTTTGGTTGATAAAGATTCGCCAAACCCTGTTTTCAAATCTGTGGAATTTAGAAATATTTCTTTTGGCTATAAAAAAGATTTGGTGTTAAACGATTTTTCTTTTTCTGTTTCACAAGGGGATTTTATTGGTTTATCAGGAATATCGGGGAAAGGGAAAACCACCGCGATAAATATTTTGCTGGGTTTTCTTGAGCCCGATGGCGGCCATGTTTTAATAAATAATGTAAATACTACTTCATCGCAAAGACAACAATACTGGAAAAATATTTCGTACGTTAAGCAACAGCCTCTTGTGATTTTTGATAACATCGCCAACAACATTACGCTTGATGAAAACACTTATGATCATGATCGGTTGCAGGATGCTATTCATGCTGCGGGTTTAAAGCGGTTTGCAAATGAATACAATAAAAAGCACGATGGAATGATAACAGAAAATGGAAGAAATATAAGCGGAGGCCAGCGGCAACGTTTATCAATTGCAAGAGCTTTATACAAAGACGCTGACCTTATCATACTCGATGAGCCTTTCAGTGAACTGGACAGAACATCAGAAGATTGTTTGCTTAATCATTTCAGTGAATTGGCACGAAACGGAAAGATGGTTATATTAATCACGCACAATAAAGAAAGCCTGGCATTTTGTGATAAAATTATTTCACTGGATGAAAAATAATCAACCAGCTATAATTATTCTTGCTCCGGGCTTTCCTAAAAATGAGGCTGACAATAATTGTCTTCCCTTTGTTCAAAGCTTAGTTCGTGCAATCAATAAAGATTTCTCTTCCATTAAAATAATTATTCTTGCTTTTCAATACCCTTTTGCAAAAAGTGAATATGTATGGTATGGCAACAAAGTTTTTCCATTTGGTGGAAAAGAGAGGGGAAAGCTAATGCGGCGTTTCCTATGGCTAAAAGTTTGGTATAGGCTCACGCGTATTAAAAAGAGAAATAATGTTATAGGATTATTTAGTTTGTGGTGCGGGGAATGTGCTTTTATCGGCAATCTTTTTGGCTTGAAATACGGAATAAGACATCGCTGCTGGATTCTCGGACAAGATGCAAAGGATAATAATAAATATGTGCATAAAATTAATCCGCTACCGGAAGAGATGGTTGCTGTTTCAGATTTTATAGGTGACGAATTTTTTAAAAATTATTTGATAAAGCCGCAACATGTTATTCCAAACGGCATTGATAAAAATTTATACCAAAATATTTCTACCGAAAGAACTATTGATGTTATGGGAGCGGGATCGTTAATTCCTTTGAAGTGTTATGATATTTTTATTGATTGCATTAATGAAATAAAAAAAATTATTCCAAGTGTAAAATCCATACTTGCCGGCAAAGGTGATGAAGAAAATTTTTTGCGTGGAGAGATCAAGGAGTTAAGTCTTGAAAATAATATTACACTAACCGGGGAAAGAGATCATAGTGAAGTACTGCAATTAATGCGGCAATCAAAAGTATTTCTTCATCCTTCTTCTTTTGAAGGATTTAGTATGGTGTGCCAGGAAGCGTTGTATGCAGGATGTCATGTAATCAGCTTTTGCAA
>JBEPVC010000256.1:0-3748 GCA_041691235.1 Chitinophagaceae bacterium | reverse complement strand
TTAAAAAAGCTCCGAAGGTGAAGGAGTCGCTCATTAAAAAATACCACATCATAAGTTTGCCATAGCTTACGTTAAAAGGGCTTTTACCTCCGGTCCACATTTTTGTTTTAGATTGTGCCAGCGCTGTTTCCATTATTATTCTTTAAAAATTATGACAAAAATAAAATTATTTATTTATTGTTGATTGTTTAATTGCAGGGAATCAAAAACGACATCAATCAATATTATTTTCTCCATCAATTATCAATTACCATTTTATAAATTTTTCATTATCGCTATCTTATCATCAATAAAAAAATCAGTAAGTATACCCATAAAAGATCTACAAATTGCCAGTAGGTATTCATTAAATCAATAGAAATTGTACTATATGTTTTTATTCTACGACTAATTGATTTTATTAATAAAACTACGAGAGCGATTACCCCACCTGTTACGTGCACTGCATGAAGGCCAACCAGTATGTACAAAAATGAAAATGAAACATTTCGCGTCAGCGTAATTCCATCGTGCCATAATTGCTTAAAACCCAGGTATTGCATAAACACAAATGTGATACCCAATACCAATGTAACTGCAAGCCATCCTTTATAGCTTTGCATTTCGCGGTTTATAAACGCTTTGCGGCTAAGCATAATCGTTATGCTGCTTATAATAATCACCGCGGTTGAGTACCAAAAAATTAATGGCAGATCAAAAGTCAGCCAGTTAGCCTGGTTGCGCTTCACAATATAAGCACTGCTTAAGCCGGCGAACATCATAACAATGCTCGACAATGCTATCCACAATGCAAATTTGTGAGGATGCAGCCTGGTTTTTTGATCATTCATCACCGTAATCATTATTTATAATTCGAAGTTTTTTAAAATTACTTTTTATACTTTATCAAACAACAATGCAAGAAAAACAATCATCAGGTAAAAATATGAGCTGAACATAACTTTTCTTGCGGCTGCTGCATTCATTTTTATTACCAGCATTACGCTGATATAAACCATCCAAAGATTACAAGCCAATAAAATCCAAAATGCTACCACGCCACTGATATTAAAAAAATACGGAAGCATTCCTACCGGTATCATCAACATGGAATAAATCACTGTCTGCACAGCCGTAAATTTGGTCGGACCTTCTTTACTCGGTAACAATTTAAAACCTGCCTTTTCATAATCTTTGTGCGCTACCCACGCAATTGCCCAAAAATGAGGAAACTGCCAAAGAAATTGCATTGCAAATAAAATATATCCTCCAATGTTTGAAAACGTAGCCACTTCTCCTGTTGTCGTCGCCGCTTGTAAATGCGCTACCGGGTTTATAAATCCTGTGCCTGCAACCCATCCAATCAAGCATGGCAATGCTCCCGGAAATGCACCCACTAAAACAGAGATAGAATTAATTTTCTTTAACGGTGTATAAATAAACGCGTATAGAAATAAGCTGAACAAGGCAATCGCTGCACTTGCAAGATTAAACCATTGCCACATTATAACCGTTCCGCACAAACCTGTGATTATTGCAAAAATCCATGCTTCTTTCACGCTCATTCTGCCGGCTGCTACAGGCCGGCCGGCCGTTCGTTTCATTAATGCATCCGTATCTTTTTCAACGGCCTGGTTAATTGCATTAGCAGAGCCCGTTATTAGCATCCCTGCTATAAACAATAAAGAAACCGAAGTAAAATCAATAGTGATACCTGGTGCCAGCAGGTAACATACTACACAACTAAACACCACCATAAAGCTTAAGGTGAATTTGATTAAAATAAAATAATCTTTCACTTTACTGGCAAGTGCGTAAGAAGCAGAATGAGGTATAGCGGTGGCAGATTTACTCATTTATAAAAATCTATTTTAAAAAGCCCTGAATGAACAGGGCTATTAATTCAGAAAAAAAATATAATTAGTAACCTATTTGGTTTTCCTCTATTAATGTTTACTTTCATTTGGCCCAATCGGTTCAGTTTGTGGAATAAAACTTCTTCCATCTTTACCATAGTCATAAGGCCAGCGATACACTTCAGGAATTTCTCCATACCAGTTGCCGTGTGGCGGATGAATCGGCGCAGTCCATTCCATTGTGTTTGATCCCCACGGATTTTGATTTGTCAATTTTCTTCCTTTAAACATGGAATAAAAGAAATTAAAAACAAATAAAAATTGTGTCGCAAAAACTATTAATGCAACCACACTTATAAATTCATTAAGCCCGTTAAACATTTTAAAAGATTCCCAGTTGCTGAAATCATAATAACGGCGTGGCATACCCGCTAATCCTTCATAATGCATTGGCCAGAAAATAAGATATGCGCCCACCATTGTAATCCAGAAATGGATGTATGACAATGTATGATTCAAATGCCTGCCAAACATTTTTGGATACCAATGATAAATGCCGGCAAACATTCCAAACATAGATGCTACACCCATTACAAGATGAAAGTGAGCCACTACAAAATAAGTATCGTGTAAATGAATATCTAATGCTGAGTTTCCGAGCCAGATACCAGTTAAGCCGCCTGATATAAATAAACTCACAAAACCAATAGAGAAAAGCATCCCGGGCGTAAAATGAATATTTCCTTTCCATAGTGTGGTAAGCCAGTTAAATACTTTAATAGCCGAAGGAACTGCTATCAACAATGTTAGCAATACAAAGAACGACCCAAGAAAAGGATTCATCCCAGTAACAAACATATGGTGTGCCCACACCATAAATGATAAGGCGGCAATCGCAAATAATGATCCCACCATTGCCATATATCCAAAAATCGGTTTTCTTGAATTTGTCGATATTACTTCTGACGCAATACCCATCGCCGGAAGTGCAATTATATAAACTTCGGGATGTCCTAAAAACCAAAACAAGTGCTGAAATAAAATAGGACTTCCACCTTCATTTGGTAAAATTTTACCGCCAATATATATGTCGCTCAGGTAAAAACTTGTTCCTAAATGGCGATCGAATAAGAGAAGTATAACTGCTGATAATAAAACCGGGAAGGTTAATACCCCTAAAATTGCAGTGAAGAAAAATGCCCAGATAGTTAGTGGCAATCTCGTCATATACATTCCCTTCGTTCGCAGGTTTAGCACGGTGGTAATATAATTTAAGCCTCCGAGCAAAACAGAAATTATAAACAAAGCCATGCTTACAAGCCATAAATCCATTCCCGTCTTTGAGCCTTCCATTGCGTCTTTTAAAGCACTCAACGGCGGGTAAATTGTCCATCCGCCGCTTGCAGGGCCGGTTTGCACAAATAAAGAAGAAAACATTACTATAGAAGCACAAAAGAAAAACCAGTAAGAAAGCATGTTTAAAAAAGGCGATGCCATATCTCTTGCCCCAACCTGCAGAGGTATCAAAAAATTAGAAAAGGTTCCACTCAGGCCTGCAGTTAAAACAAAAAATACAAGAATAGTTCCATGCATAGTGACCAAGGCATAATAAAATTCTGGATCAAGTTTTCCTCCCTGCGCCCATCGCCCTAAAATATCTTCAAGAAAGGGAAAAGTTTGATCAGGATAACCCAATTGCAGTCTAAAAATTACAGAGAATAAACCTCCTATGATGGCCCAAATTATTCCCGTTACAAGAAATTGTTTGGAAATCATTTTATGATCCTGGCTAAAAATATAATGGGTAATAAATGATTGTTTATGATGATGCTCATGCGCAGCATGACCCGCATCGTGCACCACTAAGGGTTGTCCGTGCAAAACTTCGTCGTTATTCATAATGATATTTTTAA
>JBEPVC010000255.1:0-3754 GCA_041691235.1 Chitinophagaceae bacterium | reverse complement strand
GTTTCAACCCAGAAACCAAACGCAGCAACGCCGCTGATAATGCCTTCCATATCTTCACCAACTTTATCCAACATAAATTCAACCTGCTTATATTTATTTCCGGCCCTTTCAGCATCCATAGCAGCTCTTTCTCTCGCACTGCAATGCCTGCATTTATCTTCCATTTTTTTATCGGGATGAATATTATTTTCAAGTGCATCCTGCAAAATTCTGTGAACCATCACATCAGGGTAGCGGCGAATCGGTGAAGTAAAGTGACAATAATTTTCAAAGCCTAATCCATAGTGCCCGATATTTTCAGAAGTGTAAATTGCTTTAGCCATTGTACGGATTCCAAGTTGCTCCAATACATGCTGCTCGGGCTTTCCATGCACATCTTTCAATAACTGGTTGAAAGATGCAGCCACTTCAGCTTCGTTATTCATATCAAATTTATAACCGAATTTTTTTGCAAAAGATGCGAACGGTTTTAATTTATCTTCATCCGGCGTATCGTGAATGCGATAAGGAAATGGTATGGGCTTTTTATTGATTTTTATTTTAGAGATATGTGTAGCCACCGTACGGTTAGCGAGCAACATAAATTCTTCAATAAGCTGGTGTGCTTCTTTACTTTCTTTTACAATAATTCCTATTGGCTTTCCTGTTTCATCTAATTGAAATTTTACTTCCGTAGAAGAAAAATTTATAGCACCGTTTCTAAATCTTTCTTTCCTGAAATGTTTTGCAAAATTATTAAGGCATAAAATCTCTTCAGAATATTTTCCATTTTTATTCTCAATTATTTCCTGCACCTCATCATAATTAAAACGATGATCACTATGAATAAAAGTTTTCCCCAGCCAGTAATCTTTTACTTTTCCTTTATCATTTATTTTAAAAATTACGGAGAAGGTAAATTTATCTTCATGAGGCCGGAGTGAGCAGAGTTCGTTGGAGATCCTTTCCGGAAGCATTGGATTTACACGATCAGGAAGATAAACACTCGTTGCTCTTGCATAACCCTCATCATCAAGCGCAGTGGCGGGTTTTACAAAATGGCTTACATCTGCAATGTGCACGCCAATTTCATAATCATCTTTACCAATTTTTTTTATAGAAACCGCATCATCAAAATCTTTAGCATCTGCAGGATCAATTGTAAACGTCAGCACATCACGATAGTCTCTTCTTTTTTTCAATTCATTCTCATTAATTGCATCACTCAATGCATGAGCTTCATCCAAAACATTTTTTGCGAACTCCAGGGCAAATCCATTCTGAATTATAATTTCCTTCATCGCCAAATCATTTTTATCTTTTGCCTGCAACACATTTACAACTTCGCCTTCAGGTTTTTTTTCTCCTTTATCCCATTTCAAAAATTTTACAACAACACGATCATTATTTTTTGCACCATTAAGATTTTGAATTGGAACATAAAAATCAGGCATTGGCTTTTGGCTATCTGCTTTAAAAAAAGCAAAGTTTTCATTCACTTCAATATCGCCGATAAATTCCAATTGTTTTCTTTCAACTACTTCCTGCACCACACCTTCAGCACGCCTGTTGTTTGATTCTTTTACTTTCACTCTTACAGTATCACCATGCATTGCTTTATTAAAATCGTGGGGCCTTACCAGCACATCATTTTCTCTTCCTTCGGCAATTACATAGCCAATACCGGAGCGTGTAATATCCAAAACTCCCTTCACCAGCGGTGCCTGCTTTTTCTTCCCTGTTTTTTTACTCATAACATATTTTCATCATAATCATAAATGCGTTAAACGCAATGTACAAATCAATTGCCAAATTAGATTAATGCGACTTATAAAATGAATTATAAAAATTTAAATCGTAAGCGAATTCAAAACTTTAAACCTAAAACAACTTATCTTAGTTTCTTTCAATTAAAAATTTATGGCGCTAAGCAGAATATGGGCGGCTTTTATAATTGTATCAATACTGGCTGCAGGTTTTCAATGCATATTTACCAAAGATAATTCTGATATTTTTAGTCGCATGGTTGTTGGAAAATCCGGTGATACTTCTCAAACTAAAATTGCTGACAGTGCATCAATGCCTGCCGTTATTTTACAGGCCTTACAAAATGGGAAATCATATGTTGACGGAACAACAAAATATAGCAAGTCTACTGATGGTAATTATATTTCTTATAAAGAGCTTCATGCAGATGGTATTATTGCAACTGCAAAAACATCTGTTGATATCGCCATAAACCTTATTGGTATTATGGCTTTGTTTATGGGCTTTATGAGCATAGCAGAAAAGGCAGGCGGTATCAGGCTTTTATCAAAAATTATCGGCCCGTTTTTTTCAAAAGTTTTTCCTGAATTGCCAAAAAACCATCCGGCAATGGGGCACATGGTTATGAATTTTTCTGCAAATTTATTAGGACTTGATAATGCAGCAACCCCTTTTGGAATTAAAGCCATGGAAAGCCTGCAGGAAATTAATCCTAACAAAGACACAGCTTCCAATTCACAGATCATGTTTCTTTGTTTGCATGCATCGGGGCTAACTCTTATACCTGTTAGTATAATTGCTATAAGAGCGTCGTTAAATAGTTCTAATCCAACCGAAATATTTATTCCTTGTATGATTGCCACTTTTGTAGCAACTATGGCAGCCATGTTCATTGTTTCTTTCAAGCAAAAAATAAATATTCTTCAGCCGGTTATTTTATTGTGGGTTTTAGGTATTTCTGCAGTCATCTCTTTAATGGTTATTTATTTGAAGACACTGAATTTTACCGGTGTGCAAACTTTCTCCGGCATCTTAAGTAATGGCCTTATTCTTCTTTTATTTTTGCTGATTGTGTTGGGCGCTTTGTATAAAAAAATTGACATTTTCGGTGCATTTATAGAAGGAGCTAAGGGCGGTTTTGAGGTAGCTATAAAAATTATTCCTTACCTCGTGGGTATGCTTATCGCTATTAGCTTATTGCGTACCAGTGGCACGTTTGATGTAATTATAAATGGCATGAGAAACTTATTTTTAGCATTAGGAACTGATACACGTTTTGTAGATGGATTGCCAACCGCTTTAATAAAACCATTAAGCGGAAGCGCCGCAAGAGGCATGATGATTGATGCAATGACAACACACGGGCCCGATTCATTTGCAGCGAGATTATCGTCAATTTTACAAGGCACATCTGATACAACTTTTTATATTGTTGCCGTCTATTATGGCGCAGTCTCAATAAAAAATACCCGTTATTCAATCGGCGCAATGTTGCTCGCAGATTTGGTTGGAATTATCACTTCTATATTTTTAGCGTACCTATTTTTTGGAAGCATGTAAACTATTTTTTTATTCTTTTCCGGCGATGTATTGTCGATACCCGCTTGCGGGGAACCTTTGTTACCTTTTGCAATGAAGCTGAATCGTTTGGTTCCGTATTTAAAACATCATTTTTGCCCGCACCTTCATCTTCCATTACAGAAGACGGTTCAAAAAACACAGCCATTTTTTTTGCATCATAAATGGAGCGGTTGTATTTATTTCCTAAAACAATTATAGTAACAGAATCTTCAATCATTCTTATAAAAACAGCGTTGTTGCCATGCCACCATCCATTGTGATAAATAATTTTTCTTCCGTTAGGATATACATTCATACGCCAGCCATAACCATAATTTCTTATTCCCGGCTTTTCATTACTATAAGGCGTAAACGCTTCTTCCAGGGTTTGCCTGGAAAAAAGCTGGTTGGTGTACAATGCCTGGTCCCATTTAAGCAAATCTTCAGG
>JBEPVC010000254.1:0-3772 GCA_041691235.1 Chitinophagaceae bacterium | reverse complement strand
GTTTTTGTATTTATCTTTTATAATAGCATAATCACCTACACCCATAAAAAATAAATAAGGTGAATGCGGCAGATCCATTTTCCAATAATCTGTTCTTGTGCCATCAGTATTTTTCTTTTGACTTAGCAGCCTGCCGTTACTCAGCGTCACATACTTTGATGGAACGGTCATAGATATTTCTTCTGTTGTTTTTTGATTTGGTTTATCAATCGTAGGAAACCATGCGCTATTTGCTTCTGTTTCTCCCTGTGTCCATATTTGGGTTGGCTTGTCTTTATCTTCCGCTGTTGGATTAATAAAATACAATCCTTTGGCATCCGTTATTGCAGCGCTTCCCTGTGCTTTGAGTTCATTGGGCCTGGAAACATAATTAAGATAGATAGTATAATTTTCTCCGCCTTTATACAGTTTATCGAGTGTAATTCTTAACTGCATACTATCATAAGAATACTTCACTGGTATTTTTGTATTGCCTTTCATCACCGCAATTTCTTTTATCTCCATTCCCTTTGCATCAAGAGTTAATGAATCGGATGGGTAAAAGTGTGGATGCAATGTCACCCATTCTTTTCCATACATCCATGATTTATCGTAGTTAAAACTTACATCAAGTTTAGTATGAACGAGATCATTAATGCGGGCAGATGATCCACGGTAGATATGTTTCCACGAAGTGTCTTGGATTTGCTCGTCTTCCTGCGCTCTTGTTATTAAAAAAGAATTGATTAATAAAAATGCTAATAATAATTTCTTCATAATTTATTTTTAATGTTGGCAAAAGTAAAGGGTTAAATCAAAATGAAATCATATTTTGGGCAGAAGGCAGAATTGATTATTTTATTAAATAGATTTGCTTAGTATGATTTTAAATCGCTTCATTGCTGTAATATTTTTTGCTGCTATTTCACTGTTTGTTACTGCACAGCAAATACATTTTGTTTATTTGCAAACAGAAAACGGTCAGCCATTCTATGTAAAGCTGGATAATAAGGTTACCAGTTCTTCTTCCGCAGGTTATTTAATACTTCCGAAATTAGCCGAAAGGGATTATAATATTTCTGTAGGTTTCCCGAAAAAAGAGTTTCCCGAAGAAAGTTTTCAAATATCAGTTGACAAGGACAATAGAGGATTTCTGTTAAAGAATTTCGGGGA
Organism: Chitinophagaceae bacterium; assembly: GCA_041691235.1. Taxonomy (GTDB): domain Bacteria; phylum Bacteroidota; class Bacteroidia; order Chitinophagales; family Chitinophagaceae; genus Ginsengibacter. The sequence continues at coordinate 2,620 of JBEPVC010000254.1, read as the reverse complement.
AAAAGGATGGGGCCTTTTTAACCTGCAATCTTTTGCAATAGTAATGGGAAATAGTTCAAACGATGCTCAGGTTACTTTGAAAAATCTTCAGGATGACTCATTTTCAAAAATGCTTGCTAATGTGGTAAAAGACTCTTCTATTCTTGAGAAAACCAATATTCAGAAGGTAACATCTTTGCCCCAAAAAACAAATAATGATACAGTAACAAATAACATAGATACTGCAGCAATAAATAGTAATACTAAAATTACAAAAGTTGATACTGTAACAAAAAATAATAATAATAAAATAAAAAATGTTGATACTACGGTCGCAATTAATGATACACTTAAATCAGCAGCTATTCAAAATAAAGAGCCGGTATTTTTGTCGAATATTACCCGTACGTTACAGAAAAAAAATACAGATGGTATTGAAATGGTTTATGTAGACAAAGATGAAATTGGCAGTGATACAATCAGGATTTTTATTCCTGCGAATAAAAATATAAGTAAAGCCGGTGGCGAGAACTCAGCGATTGTAAAAAGAGGAAATATTAATGAAGTTCCCGTCATAGATACGACTGTTAAAGAAATAGGGTTTCCTGGTTTACAACAAAATATTGATTCATCAAAAACAATTACAGAAAACTTACCTAAGCGTGAGAGTGAAGTTGAAAATAAAGATAGTGTTACCTCACCCATATCTAATAATTATCACGATTCCATTTCGAATAGCATAATGCATCGGGAAACAATTGATACAGAAGATGAGATAAAAAAGCAAAATAATTCCAGCAATGAATTGCCTAAAGTTGTAAAAGTCTCCGCCACTAATTCTGATTGTAAAGCCTTTGCCTCTAATGATGATTTTATAAAGCTTCGGAAAAAAATGGCGGGAGAAAATACTAATGATGGAATGATTAAAATAGCTAAAAAAAATTTTCGATCACAGTGTTTCAGTACCGAGCAAATAAAAAATCTTTCTTTTCTATTTTTAAATGACGAGGGCAAATACCAGTTTTTTGATTCGGCCTATGCTTTCACGTCAGATTCAAGCCAATACCATACACTTCAATCTCAGCTTAAAGATGCCTACTACGTAGACAGGTTTAAGGCGATGATCCATAAATGATTTTTCATAATTTTTCCATTTGTAATGCCACGATACTTTATAGAAGTTTCTTACAAAGGGACCCGGTATTCGGGTTTCCAGCTACAGCAAAATGCCGTAACTATACAATCAGAAGTTGAAAAAGCTTTAGCAACTTGTTTCAGAAAATCAATTTCACTTACTGGCTCATCTCGTACTGATGCAGGAGTTCATGCAATTCAGAATTTTTTTCATTTTGATACGCAGGAGGATTTACTATACAAACCGACTGATCTTTCTAAGGCAGACCAAAGTCTTAAAAGATCATTGTATTCGTTGAATTCAATCTTGCCCTGGGATATTGTAATAAATTCAATCAACAAAGTTGAAGATAATGCACATTGTCGTTTTGACGCGATTAGCAGAGAATATAAATATCAAATATATCAAAATAAAAATCCTTTTAATAAAGAGACAGGATATTTTTATCCCTTTAAAATTGATTTGAATAGTTTGCAAAATGCGGCAGACATCATACTGACTACAAATGATTTCACTACTTTTTCAAAAAGAAATACCCAGGTAAATAATTTTGTTTGCTTAATTCACAAAAGCAAATGGGATGTAGAAAATGATCTCCTGATTTATAGTATTATTGGCAACCGTTTTTTGCGTGGTATGGTTCGCGGCCTTGTGGGTACGATGCTTCAGGTAGGCACGGGAAAAATTTCTCTTCAAAATTTCAATGATATTATACTAAGTAAAGATTGTACCAAAGCAGATTTCTCGGTTCCGCCTCAAGGGCTTTTCTTAGTTGAAGTTTTATACAATTAGTTTCATACCCATTAAAAAATTTCAGTTTTTTTATAGAGTAAATAAATCTCCGAAAGCAATTAGTCTCTCGGGCTGCTATTCTATGTTAATAACATATGCTTAAATAATTTTGGAACGAAAGACAATCCAATAGTATCTTTGCAATCCGCTTTTGAAAAAAGCAAAAATTCTACTCTTAGAAAATACAATCCCACACAATAAATATTTAAAAGTTTTAAGAAATATTTGGTGGTAGAAATAAAGGCACTTACTTTTGCACTCCCAAATAAAAAATGGGTGGTCGAAAAAGGCCAAAAGTTCTTTGAAAGTTTGGAAGCAACAGCACAGAATTTTTTAAATTCTACAAGGTAAAGTTTAGCGTAACAAATTAGAATTTTGACGTTGATTTTTCGATGAGAAAATTTTATAGTCAGATCAAACAACATTTACAATGGAGAGTTTGATCCTGGCTCAGGATGAACGCTAGCGGCAGGCTTAATACATGCAAGTCGAGGGGCAGCGGGGGTAGCAATACCTGCCGGCGACCGGCAAACGGGTGCGGAACACGTACGCAACCTTCCTTTAACTGGAGAATAGCCCCTCGAAAGAGGGATTAATACTCCGTAACATGTTGATAAGGCATCTTATTAATATTATAGCTCCGGCGGTTAAAGATGGGCGTGCGCCTGATTAGGTAGTTGGCGGGGTAACGGCCCACCAAGCCTGCGATCAGTA
>JBEPVC010000253.1:0-3785 GCA_041691235.1 Chitinophagaceae bacterium | reverse complement strand
ACTTTATTTTTACTTTGCTTTTCTTCTATTACTTCCCATCCGTTGCGGTTCAAAATAAGCGTTGCATTATTACCAATGTAAGCAATACCATGATCGCGATCATACGAGCCATTGTCAATACCCATAGCAGAATCCCAAACCATGTTAAAGCCATCAAATTCATAGAGCGTAGTAAGCGTATCCGGTGTTTCTTCATACAAATCAGGATAAGCAAACCGGCCACCCAAAGCAGACACAGATTTTGGTGTTGGTGATTTCATGCCTATTAAGCCATAGTCCAGTAAATGCACACCCCAGTCGGTCATTAATCCGCCTGCATAATCCCAAAACCAGCGAAAATTAAAATGGAACCGGCTTGCATTAAACGATCTTTTCGGAGCGGGCCCAAGCCACATCGCATAGTCTACACCGTTAGGCGGAGCTGTATCAGGCACAACCGGCGCGGGTTTCATCCAGCCCTGGTAACACCAAACTTTTACCGTTCTTATATTTCCGAGCTGGCCGCTATTTACAAAATCAACTGCGTCTTTAAAATGTTGTTGACTTCTTTGCCATTGCCCTGCCTGCACAACTTTATTATAATGTTGCTGCGCATTCACCATGGCACGGCATTCTCCAATTGAATTGCCAACAGGCTTTTCAACATATACATCTTTACCAGCTTCACATGCATTCATCATTATTAAAGCATGCCAGTGATCGGGCGTGCCGATTATAACAGCATCTACATCTTTTTGATCGAGCAACTGCCTGTAATCGTTATAGGTTTTTACTTTTGAGGTATCAACATTCAATTTTCCGAGGTCACTCAATCTTTGAGTTAATACATTTTTATCTACGTCGCATAAAGCAACAACATTTACGCCGGGCACCTTTAAGGCAGCTGTAAGATCCGCAAAGCCCATTCCGTTGATACCGATGGCGCCGATGTTTAACTGGTCGCTCGGCGCAATTCGATTTTTGAAAATGGCAAATGCGTGATTACTTAAAGATGATGCCAATAAGCCGCCACCTGCCACAGTAGCAGAGTTTTGCAGGAATTTTCTACGGGATGTCATTTTTGATATTTTTTTGCAAATGAAAAATGAAACTGTGTAACAAGGAACGGAGAATTTAAAGTTAAATCTTTTTTTGAAAGTAATTATAACTGCCATGCGTAAACGCGTATAGCGTTATTTATAAATCACAGAGGTTATTTTTTTTCTTCGTTTTTGCTAAAAAAGCCGCCAGCCACATATCCCGCAAGCACCGATGTAAAAAATAATACAAACCCGTACACCTGGTAGAATACTGCAATTGGGTATATAAGAAGTTGGATAAAAATATTTCCCTGCAACAAAAAATCTTTGAGCTTCAGCTTTGCATCAGGATACAATTCGCTATAATTTATTCCTACATGCAGCCAACATCCCAGGAACATGCAAATCCATAAAACAACCGCAATAGTAAGTATTTTATTATCTTTTGTATTTTTCCATTCAGAAGTAATATATGCTATGCCTATTGCAAGCGGCAACGTATTTAACGAGATAAGAATTATTTCTTTTAGCTCGTCAAATATTTCAGGCAAAAACAATAAGCGGGCGGGAGGAATTACTTCAAGGAGAAATTCTTTGCCTGCAGCAAGCATGGCGCCGGTCAGGGTTATATGCCCCGCAGTTAGAAGAATTAATTTTCTACCAAGCGAAAGTTTTGACATGTCTTCTCCCATAAGAACCCTGGATTTATTCTAAAAATAATCATTGTTTTACACATCATCTACAAGTGCGATTATTTGTGACAATATTTTATTCCTATTATATTAATCTGTCCATCTTAAAGGTTAGCATGAAAATTAAAAACAATACAAGGCATGCGAAGTGAACTGCGAAAACTGTGTACTGTGTAATCTTTATCCAATTGTTTAAAGATGCAGATGAAATAGCATACACTGAAATAGCAATAACCAATGCTTCAAAAGATAAAACTGCTATTTCACGGGTTTCAATAAAATGCTGAGTAATTTTTATTTCTCTTGCAGTCCAGTATGTTATTAATATTAAGCCGGTAAGCCCGTTAAGAAAAGAAAAATAGAGAACCAACTTATGCTTAATCAATCCGGCAACCCATACCGAGATATTTATTAAAATGCAAATGACTAAAATAATAATCACCCATTTATCAGTTTTGCTCATCAAATATTTTTAAGTTATTAAGGCTGCATACCATGCAAAAATATTCCGCGATGATGAGCGGATAATCTTTATAAATTATCATATTCAAACAACGGATCAATGTACGAACCGACATTCATTTCATAAACCGGTTTAATAATACCATCCTTCAGACCATAGACCCAGCCGTGCAAGTGTGGCCTTTGCTCTTCTTTCCATGCCTTTTGCACAATAGAAGTTTTAGCCAAATTAAATACCTGTTCCTGAACATTAATTTCTACCAGTTTATCTGTTCTTTCTTCTTCTGTTGGCAAAATGTCTATTTCCTCACGGTGAAGCCGATAAATATCTTTAATGTTTTTTAGCCAGTAGTTTATAATACCGAAATGATGCTGACCCATTGCCGCTTTTATACCACCACATCCATAATGACCGCACACAATAATATGTTTCACTTTTAAAACTTCCACTGCATATTGCAATACGCTCAACAGGTTAATATCGGAGTTTACAACAAGATTGGCAATGTTGCGGTGAACAAAGATTTCGCCAGGAACGGTACCGGTAATTTTATCTGCAGGAACCCTGCTATCACTGCATCCAATCCACAAAAATTCCGGCGCCTGCTGTGCCGCAAGCTTTTTAAAAAAACCGGGGTCAGACCTGTTTTGTTCGCTGGCCCACGCTTTGTTATCTATTAATAATTTCTCGTAAGAATGCATATAATATATTTTTGTTCAGCAAATGCTCTTGTTTTTTCAATCAGCTAAAATAACAATTCTTTCGAAAGGCATTATAACGTGCAGGCATAAGTGTAAAAAGTTTACAGTAAACTATTTTTCTTTTTTTTAAAAATATTAATTTAACTTGATCTAAAATTATTACTCTGCCAAAATAAAACAAATGAAAAAAACTCTTTTTGTAATAGTACTTTTAGTCAGTTCCGTACTGCTTTACAACTGCCACTCTTCCAAAAAAATGATGGCGACTACCCGACCCGCTGCGCCAAAAATAACTTACGCAGCAAACATCCAGGATCTTGTTGCTACTAATTGCACTCCCTGTCACATTCCTGCAAAAGGAGGATTCAAAAAACCGCTGGACACTTATGCAGCGGCAAGTGCTAATATTGATGAAATGCTAACGCGTATTCAATTAAACCCGGGCGATAAAGGGTTTATGCCGTTTAAGCATGAAAAGTTGAGTGACAGCACCATTGCATTGTTTAAAGCATGGAAGGCTACCGGCGTGGCGGAAAACTAATTTGCAATCCTTCTCTTACGCGACTATTTTGCTCTTTAAATCTTAAAGCAAATTGTTTCACATTTGTTGCCTGTTTTGTATTTTGTATTCCTAAACCAAAAGCCATGATTAGGATAAATGAAACAAACGTCACTGTTATGGTTAGTGATATGGATAAAGCCATCAGGTTTTATGAAAGCATTGGCCTCACACTGAAGCAGCGTTGGGAAAATCATTATGCAATGGTAACGGCCAATGGAATTACTATCGGGATACATCCTTCAGATAAAAGTGATAATAATTCCGGCAGTTTATCAATTGGATTTATGGTTGACAAGATTGATGAGGCAAAAGAATTGCTTGACAAAAATAAAATAACATACCAATTTG
>JBEPVC010000252.1:0-3810 GCA_041691235.1 Chitinophagaceae bacterium | reverse complement strand
AACCTTCAAAACCCAAGTGGTGAGGCAGTCAATGCACTTTTGATAGCCTTAAAAGTTGAAAACAGATACGTAAGGGAAGCTGCGGTTTACGCATTAGCCAAACTTCGAAACCTGGATGAGATGGTCAATACATACGTGACAGCTTTAAAAGACGAAGATGAATATGTAAGAAGCGCTGCGGTTTTTGCATTAGGCAAACTTCCAAATCCAAATAGTGAGGTAATCAATGTACTCCTTACAGCCTTAACAGATGAAAGCCAGGTTGTGAGAAGCGCTGCGGTTTCTGCATTAGGCAAACTTCCAAATCCAAATAGTGAGGTAGTCAATGTACTCCTTACAGCCTTAACAGATGAAAGCAAGTTTGTGAGAAGCGCTGTGGTTTCTGCATTAGGCAAACTTCCAAATCCAAATAGTGAGGTAGTAACTGTACTCCTTACAGCTTTAATAGATAAAAACGAAGATGTAAGGGAAGCTGCGGTTTCTGAATTAGACAAATTTTCAAACTTAAGTAGTGTGGTGGTCAATGTACTTGTTACAACCTTAAAAGATGAGAATCAATATGTAAGGCGAAATGCGGTTTATGCATTAGGCAAACTTCCAAACCCAAGTAATGTGGTGATCAATGTACTCTTGATGGCTTTAAGAGATGAAAATGAATATGTAAGGAAAGCTGCTGGTTCTGCATTAGCTAACTTTAAAAAAATAGATCATCTGCGCTTGATTTTCGAAAGGTTAATGTATCACCAATCATTTCAGATTTATTTATCCAGTTATTTTAAAGAAAATCACTTACTGTGTATTGCCTATGAAAATGGACAAATTATTATTTCTCTCCACAATAAAATCCATAAAATTGCTTTCTCACAGGAAGCCTTAATCCATTTAGAAGAGCAAGTCAGAATTGTTGCCGAGCAACTACAATACCCTTTAGACATTATTCTCTTAGATGAAAAAATAAGTCGCCTATTACAGAAAAAAATACAAGGATCGCATTTACTTCTTCCACTTGTAGATGCAAATATACCAAAACATCAAGTGGCCGTTGAAAGTCCGATGCAATATGAAGAAGAGAAGGAGCCTACTCAAACAGTAGCTCAGAACCAAATAATTGCTCCTCATGCCAGAATGTTTTCAAATGAATCCGATGAGCAAATCTTAAAAAGATTGCAAAGTATTTTAGAAAATTTTAATAACGGCGAGATAGAAGATGGAGCAATGCGGCATGCGATTTGTCATGCACTGCAGTCTTTTCAAAATAGAGGTGCTGGCTATTCTCTGAATAGTAGTCGAATGTTTCGTATGATCCTAAAACTCTTGCACCCCGAAAAAATGGCATTGAAAGCCTCGGAAGACAGCGTGCAACGTATTATTTTAGGTAATATTCCAGAACTAGAAAAAGATAAAATCAGAAGAAGAGTTGCGGATAGCGAATTTTATATTGTCTTTTTTAAAGAAATAGCCAATAGTCTTAAGATAAAGTGCTTTCTTTCTGAAGAAAATGTTCAAGAGCTAGCGCATTCCTAAATTGCCAGTAGGCGGGTTTACTGGTAATTTGCATTCGTGGTTGGCAGTCAATAAAATAAATAATAGCGCTTCGAGCTATCAATTTTACTTGACGTTACGATCGACCTAACACTTTTGGAAGATCATCATTACTGCTTTGAGAGGCTCCTGAAAGTTCATTATGACTATGACATGCTGGAATTATTGCATATGTATTATCTGCTAATTTTACATGCACACCACTGCTCATATATTTTTCACGAGCTTGTGCATCCTGGCGGGCGCGTTCCCACATCATGTTATTAACTTTTTGATTTAACTCCTCCCGGCTCATAGGGTTTTCAGCTAGGGGTTGTGGTAGTAAAACCTGCTGGTTAGGAAAATGTCTTTGGCGAGCTTCTTCGTCCTGACGCGCACGTTCCAGTATCATCTGCTCAACTTTTCTATCAAGCTCGTGACGACAATTATTATTAATTGGATTAAAAAAATTTCTAAACATACATCCTCCGATAAAATCATGGTCTTGGTAAAATAGCTTCTTCTGGAAGAACAAGGTTAAGCCCAACCTGTCTTTTCTGCTTATCTAATTGAGCTATTCTATCACGTTCGCGATCCATTTTTCTAGCGTTATACCCAGGTAAAAAATCAGCGCTAAGATTGCTTTCAGCGTCTCTCAAATTCTCTGAATTTACATTACTTTGTGATTCTGCCGATATGTAAGATAACGTTAAATTTGAATTTAATGTGTTTATTATTCTCGCGTCTTCTTCTACTTTTTTAACATATTTATAAGTGAGACCACCAAGTATCAATGTTGAGGAAACGGTTGCAAAAGACCTAATTCCAGCCCCCCCAAGGGCGGCTCTCGCAGCTATTCTTGCTGGCTTTATATAAGAAGCTTCTTTATGACTCTTTTCAAATACAAATTTTTCTCTTTCAAGACATAATTTTGAGCGTTCTATTTCATTTTTATCGTTGTCAATTTTCATTTTTTCTGCGGAAAAATTAGGGTTTTCTTTTGCTATCTTATCAACAACTTTTTCTTCTATGGAAGAAGCCATTTTTTTTGCTATATCTTCACCGAATAAGGCTTTTAACATATCAAATTTCTCCTTTTTTATTTTTTATTAAACACATAGTAAAATAAAATTTTTTTAGTTTAATATAATAAAAAAATGCCTTCAATGAAAATAAAAATTTATTTTTAGAGAATTTGGATCTGTCATAAATAAATCTTCAATTTTTCCAGCAACACCCATAGACAGACTTTTTCCCCGTTTTTCTTAGCAACTTCAATCTGCATTTTTTTAAAAGTGATTCGAGTAATTTTTGCATTCACTGGATAAACATACCCATACCCCTCACCACATGACTTTCTGATAAAAGTGACCTACCCTACAAAATGCATCACAATTTCTTATTTTTTTATCCACCGCCCTCTATCAACCTAGCAATCCCCTCTTTAGCAATTCGCTCCGCATGTTAAATTTCATCTTGACTCACCTCCTCATTTTTAAATGGTTGAAAAAGTAAGTTGCGTGAAAGCACGACATTTTGTGCAACCAGTTCTGCTATTTTAATATCAAAATAACTTTTAGATTTGTCTATTTTTTAAACTATAGCGCCCTGCTGAATTGCGTATCTATGACTAATCCTTTTTCAATTAAGGATCGCACATACCGTGTGATCTTGATTCCTTGATTTTCGGCATTCCTTTCTAAAATCTGAGAAAGCCCGTCATCCACTCGCACGCTGTACTGTTTAATTTGCATAAAATACTTCCATTTTCCAGATTTTTTAGCTTACCTTAAAAAAGTGCAATAGACATCGGATTTAATGTCTATAGAAGTTGAAAAATCCAGCCTAAATCGTCATTTGACCTCTATAGAACCTGAATTTAACCTCTATAGAACTCAATTTGGCCTTTTTAGCCATAAAAAACACAACTCTTTTTTGAAGCCTTAAAAAATGAAGTTGAAAAGAGTGCTATAGAGCTCTGATTCAACCTCTATAGAGGTCAAAAATTTTCTCAAAAACCGCTAAAAACCGCATTATGACCTCTATAGAGATTGAATTCGAATGCTATAGAGATTATTTCTTTATTCAAAAAATTTAGCAAAATCCGCTCTGAAAAGCCGAAATTCAACCTCTATAGACCTCTTTCTGAAATGGTCTTTTTTTGGCAGTCTATAAATAAATAATATTATTTATTAATCACTTATAAATCTATTACACGTGACAATTTTATTGCAACGGGTGTGGAAGCTAAAATACTCAAAGCCGTAAAATAATGTCCAAACTATAAAA
>JBEPVC010000251.1:0-3835 GCA_041691235.1 Chitinophagaceae bacterium | reverse complement strand
CCCGATGGTGAATACGTGCCTCCTTACATGCCAAAGCTTATTCACATTGCAGACGAAGAACTGTATTCAATTGTAGCTTATTTGCGTTCTGATGATAGCAGGGTACAGGCAGACGCGACAGTTGCTCCAAAAACGAAACAATCTTTTCTTACAAAATTTCTTGTTACTATAAAAGCATTTAAACCTTTTGAATTTCCAAAACAACCAATACCAATCCCTGATACAACTAACCAAATTCAATGGGGTAAATACATCGCCCTTTATGAATATGAATGTTACTCCTGCCATTCAAAAGATTTTTCTAAAAACAATTATGAATTTCCTGAAAAATCGCTTGGCTATTTTGGTGGAGGAAATGAAATGCACCAGTTGGATGGGTCAAAAATTTCTACTTTAAATATTACAATGGATAAAGAGACGGGTATTGGAAACTGGCGTGAAGAAGATTTTATGAAGGCAGTGAAAAGCGGAATACTTCCCAACAACCAGCCTGCATTACGTTACCCTATGACACCGTATGTCAATCTTAGCGATGCAGAATTAAAAGCCATTTATGCTTTTTTAAAAACAGTGCCTGTTGTAAACCATAAAATTGAAAGAAAACTGGATTAGGTTATAACATGATAAAAGCATAAGCAATGCTCTGGCAAATGATGGCAAATAATATTCCGGAATAAATTTCGAAGGGATTGTGATCGCTTATAATAAGCCTTGAAGTGCACACACAGCCGGTTATTAAAAAAGCAATCATTGCAGGCATGAATACATTATAGGAAGCCCCTGAAAAAACTAATAACAGCATTAAGCCGGATAAAGCGCCAACACCCAGCGCATGCATGCTTATCTTAAAATAAATATTTGCGATTAACGCAATTGATGAGGCGAGAAAAACTCCAAAAATAAAACCAGTAAGAATTGATGGTACCTCGGGCTGACTTCTGAAAACAAGGTACATCCAGAAATAAAAAATATTTGCGGCTATATAGGGAATAATTCTCTCCCTTTGTGTTTTTAAAAAAATGCTGCTGATAAACCCCACGCCTTTTAATAATAATATAGTTACTGCGGGGAAAAAAATTGTGTTGAGCCCGACCCGGATAAGAATAAATAATTTTTCTTTTGGAGGAATTCCTATAAAGTAACCCTGATGGATAAACGCCAAATACCATGTTACAATTACAGGTATAAAAAGCGGGTGAAATATATAAGAAAATAAGTGCGCGGGAACGGTAATGTAAAAAGGATATTTACTCTTAGCTTGTTGAAAACCGGGCGCAGATTGCTCTGAAATAATAATTTTTTTTTCCATCCTTACAACTCTTTTCTTAGCCTTGCCACAGGTATATTAAGCTGCTCACGATATTTGGCAACCGTTCTGCGCGCAATATTATAGCCTTTTTCCTGCAGCAATTCTGTTAGTTTTTCATCGCTCAGGGGATGCTGTTTATTCTCATCGTCTATAAAATTGCTCAATATTTTTTTTACTTCTCTTGTGCTTACTTCTTCTCCGCTGTCGGTAACAAGGCTTTCACTAAAGAAAAATTTCAGCCGGTACGTTCCAAATTCTGTTTGAACAAATTTACTATTGGCGACACGGCTAACGGTTGAAATATCAAGAGACGTTTTTTCAGCAATGTCCTTTAAAATCATTGGTCGTAAATCAGTATCATCGCCGGTTAAGAAAAATGCTTTCTGATACTCCATTATAGTTTGCATTGTACTTAACAATGTGTGTTGCCTTTGTTTGATAGCATCAATGAACCATTTTGCAGAATCAATTTTTTGCTTAATAAAAAGAACCGCTTCTTTCTGACGCTTATCTTTTTTTGTTCCGCGATCATAGTCTTTCAACATATCTCTGTAGCCTTCGCTTATTCTTAGATCCGGGGCATTTTTTGAATTCAGTGTAACTTCAAGTTTGCCATTGTTATTGAGCACAAAAAAATCGGGAATGACATAACTCTGTAATTTGTTTGTTTCCCCAACCTGCCCGCCGGGTTTCGGATTTAATTTTATTATTTGATTAATAACATCTTTTATCCCGTTGTCATCAAGGTTTAAACCGCGCTGTATTTTTTCGTAATGCTTTTTGGTAAACTCTTCAAAATAATTTTCAATTACGTCCATAGCTATTTTTACAGATCCGCCATTGCGCTCCTTTCTTATTAATTGTAATAACAGGCACTCGCGAAGATCACGCGCTGCAACACCAGCCGGATCAAATTGCTGAATAAGCTCAATCAAGTCCTCAATTTCTTTTTCGCTGCTGTTTATATTTTGTCTGAAAGCAAGGTCATCAGCGATGGCAGAAATTTCCCTGCGCAGATAGCCATCATCATCAATACTACCGATAATTTGTTCTGCAATCTTTTTCTGATGCTCGTCAAGATTTAACATTAAAAGCTGTGATTTCAAAGAATCGTAGAAAGAAGTTTCCACCTTATGTGGTACTACTTTATTTTCTTCGGGGTCACCGTAATTATCATCGCGTAATCTGTAATCACCAACTTCATCATCACTATCGCTTACATATTCACTAATGTCAATTTTATCATAATCATCCTCGCTTCCATCATTTTCAAAATCGTCCTCAACTTTATCAAATTCGTTGGCTTCTTCATAGTTTTCATCATGACCATCTTCCCCGGTTTCTAATGCGGGATTTTCTTCCAATTCTTCTTTTATCCTTTCTTCAAGGTGAGCAGTAGGCACCTGTAGCAATTTCATTAATTGAATTTGCTGCGGCGATAATTTTTGTAGTAGCTTTTGTTGTAAACGCTGGCTTAACGACATTTAACTGTTTTAGTTTTATTAAGTTGTAAATTTACACAGACTAAAGTAAGGATATGTTTTTTTGGAACAAATTTTGTGGTTTCATTTTGATTTTTTTGTTAATTGTATCTTCTTCAGATGCACAAACCACCCGAGTAATAAGGTTTAGCGACCATTCTTTTTTTCAAAAAAATAATTTACCTACTTCTGATTCTATCCATTTCACACCGCCTTTTTACGCCTCGAATCAACCCATGAACGTCGGGCTTACAGTTCCGGAAGATTATTACACAAAACACATGGGTTTCTTTTGCAAAAAAGAACTGGTAATTGAGAAAGCAATCAAAATTCCACTTCGTTTCAGGCTGGGATCATTGCAGCAATGCAATTATTATGAAGGCAAAAAACAATGATCAATTTTCATTTGCAAAAAAGTTACGCAAACGTTTCCCTGAATTAAAAACGCAGTTTTTTATATTTTTGCCATAATGTCGAAAATTTCTTTATCCGAAAAAATCACAAACTTTTTCCTGACGGGTATATTGCTATTCGCTTTTTCTTGTGTGAATGGCCAGGGAATTCATGATACTTCTATTATAAAAAATGAAAGTGACAGTGCACTTGTAAAAAAAGAAGACTCTGTTTTGCGAATAAAAAACTTTAGTCCTTATTTTACTCTTCATGTCGATTCAACCCTTGACTATGTTTTTGAAATCAATAAAGATCCACGTCAATATTATTGGTATTTAAAAAACTCACCTGTTGGTTTGAAAATAAATAAGGACAACGGTGTGCTGCATTTTAAGGCGGACAAATCATATTTTCTTTCAGGCAAATTAAAATATGATAAAGAATATAAAGTACAGATGGGCATTCAAAATCTTGATAATCCGCTGGACAAAGTTGATACATCTTTTACGCTCGTATTTTATAATACTGATATTATTCCATCGAAAATAAAGCCAACAGTAAGTACGGATTTAAATCTGGAAGAAGGAGACACACTTAGCTTTAAGTTGCAGTGCGATGAAGGAAGTTTTCCGTTGGAAACAATTACATACTT
>JBEPVC010000250.1:0-3861 GCA_041691235.1 Chitinophagaceae bacterium | reverse complement strand
GAAACAGCAGGTATTGTTTTAGTGAACAGCAACCCAAAAGATATTGTGAGTTTGATATTGTTTGGCAAAGCCACTTACCGTAAAATGATTCAGAATTTGATTTGGGCAACAGGCTATAATGTTGTTGCGCTGCCATTGGCGGCTGGTGTATTATATAAGCTGGGAATTTTATTAAGCCCTGCAGCCGGTGCGGTACTCATGACGGTAAGCACAGTTGTTGTTGCTATTAATGCAAGCATGTTAAAAGTAAAAAATTAAACGAAGACAATGAAAAAAATATTTTTAATCATCATAATTCTTTGCAGCTCTGTGTTTGTATTTGCTCAGACTGATATGAAAGATATGCCGGGGATGAAAAAGGAGAAACCCAAATCGCAGCCTGCAAAAAACAAAAATGTGGAAGTCAAAAAGACAGTAAAAGTTTCAGCACCGAAACCTGCTGCTCAAAAGCATGATGATATGCAGATGCAAAAAGACACCTTACAAAACAATAAGGATATGAATGGCATGGAAATGAAAATGGATATGCCAATGGATAATATACCAAAAACAAAAAAGGTGACTTTTAAAACAATAGAAAATAAAGAGCCACCAAAAACTGTCCGTTATGATTTATATGTGACAGATACTATTGTAAATTTTACAGGAAAAAAGAAACATGCCATTGCAGTAAATGGAAGCATCCCTATGCCCACATTAACTTTTACAGAAGGCGACACAGCAGAAATTTATGTGCATAATATGATGAACGAAGAAACCTCGTTGCATTGGCACGGAATCTTTTTACCAAACCAATACGATGGTGTGCCCAACCTTACGCAAATGCCTATCATGCCGCACACAACCTATTTGTATAAGTTCCCCATTATACAGCACGGCACGCATTGGTATCATAGCCACTCTATGTTGCAGGAACAAATCGGCATGTATGGCTCTTTGATTCTAAATGAAAGAAAAGAATTGGATATACCAACCCTTCCAATTGTTTTAAGCGAATGGACTGATATGAAACCTGAAGAAGTGCAACGCAGGTTGCATAATGATAACGATTGGTTTGCCATCCAAAAAGGTACCACACAAAGCTATAGCGAAGCAATAAAAAATGGCCATTTAAAAAAGAAGCTTGTTAACGAATGGAAACGAATGAAGGCAATGGATGTAAGTGATGTTTATTACGATAAATTTTTAATTAATGGTAAAACTGAAAATGAGCAACCACAATTTAAAGCAGGCGATAAAGTAAGATTTCGAATAGCCAATGGCGGGGCCTCTTCTTATTTCTGGCTAACTTATGCAGGTGGCAAAATAACCGTAGTAGCCACCGATGGTAATGATGTAGAACCTGTAGAGATTGATCGTTTAATTATTGCAGCCGCAGAAACATACGATGTAATTATAACCATTCCCGAAAATAAAAGCTATGAATTCTTGATTACACCGGAAGACCGCACTAAGTCAGCTTCGCTATGGCTAGGCAGTGGAGAAAAAGTTACAGCAACGAAATTGCCTAAACTGAAATATTTTGCCGGAATGAACATGATGAATAATATGATGAAAATGAATGGTAATATGAAGATGATAGAAGGTATGGATATGAGTAATCAGACAATGGATATGAACAATGTGATGTATCCGGAAATTTCAGGCGAAGAAAAACCTAACGATAAGATGGAAATGAATAAAGATTCAACCTTTCAAGATCATGATGTGAAAAACATGAAAAATGATAAAATAAAGGGCATGAAAAGTATGGACATGGGTAAAACGAAAAACAATAACATGAAGGGGCAAACAATGCAAATGCCCAATAATAAGAGTATGACTGGTATGGATATGGCTGAAGACAATTCAGGAATTGTTACATTAAATTATGGCATGTTGAAGGCTCCTGAAAAAACAGCTTTGCCTCCCGGCCCTGTAAAGGAATTAAAATTTGAACTCACCGGAAATATGAATCGCTACGTGTGGAGCATTAATAATAAAGTACTCTCAGAAGCAGATAAAATTTTAATAAAAAAAGGTGAAAATGTAAGAATCATTTTGTATAACAATTCTATGATGCGGCATCCTATGCATCTTCATGGTCATGATTTTAGAGTGCTGAATGGACAAGGAGAGTATGCACCGCTTAAAAACACATTAGACATTATGCCAATGGAAACCGACACTATAGAATTTGCAGCTAACGAAAACGGCGGCGACTGGTTTTTTCATTGCCATATTTTATACCACATGATGAGTGGCATGGGCCGCGTTTTCAGTTATGAAAATTCGCCCCCAAATCCCGGGCTTCTCAATCAAAAATTAGCACAACACAAATTATTTGCTGATGATAGAATGATGCATTTTATGGCAAGGGTAGGTATAGAAAGCAATGGCAGCGATGGCGAAGCCATGTTTGCACAAACACGGTGGAAACTAAGTACAATGTGGCATTTAGGCTATCACGATGAACATGGATATGAAAGTGAAACGATGTTAGGAAGATACTTAGGAAAGATGCAATGGTGGTATCCTTATGTTGGATTTGATTATCATTATAAAAAAGAGGGTGGCCCTAAAAATATATTCGGCAGCGAAACGAAAAATTGGTTTGGACAGGTTAGCGATAAAAATAACCGCCACACAGTAGTTGCAGGTATTGCATACACTTTACCAACATTAACAATGGCAGATTTACGGATAGATGGAAATGGAAAATTACGTTTTCAATTATCAAGGGGAGATATCGCGATTTCTCCCCGCCTTCGTTTTATGTGGATGCTAAATACTGATAAAGAATATGCAGCAGGATTTCGCTACATTGTAACAAAATATTTTTCTCTTTCGTCCCACTACGATAGCGATATGGGATGGGGCGCCGGAGTTGCATTAATCTATTGAGCAAAATAGAAAATAATATTCTTCCAGGATTTTCATGTCACATATTTGTTTTATTATTTAATATTTCTATATTGCAAAAGAAATGAAGGGAAAAGCATCTATAAGGTTAAAAGCAGCCATACTATTTGTTGTATTCTCATTAAATACAATGAGGAGTTTGGCTTGTGCTGTAAATTTAGATAGCGTTGTTGATGCTGTTTGTGATGCCATCCATCATCACAATAGCGAAGCTGAAGAAGCGACTGAATCTTTGATGACAGGACATAATGAAAGTACAAAACATCATCACCATGATTCGGAAAACGGCACAGAAAAAGATAACTGTTGCGATACAAAAGTTGTTTCGTTTGATCTATTAGATAAAGCCATAAGCCACAATGTTACAGCAAATTTAGATTCGCCGGTCTTTGTTTTACCTACTTTTTTATTTTTAAATACTACAATTGATTCCGGTGCTTGTTCTATGGCACTAAATTATATCTTGCGAAACTTTCATTCGCCACCTGAGGACATACGTGTGTCTATTCGATCCTTCCAGATATGATTTAAATTCTTTAATGCAGCATAGGTACAATTACCTATGCTTGTAATTATTTTATTTAAAACATTTATTTAATAATGGAAGGCTTACTTTTTATTGCTGCTTTTTACTGAATAAATATAGCGTAAATATTTATCGTATAATAGAAAGATCAGATATTGGTACTGCTTCCATAAAATGTAAAAGAGCTATGATTATTTATTAGCATATTTAAGCCTTAGCATAATCTTTTACATAAAAATGGATAAAATTGACACCCAAAAATAATCTCAATTTAACTTCGGTAAAATGTTGTATTTGCGAAAGCGAAGCTGCAACTCTTATTGGCAAGGGAAAGGATTTTGAATATCAAACAAGTTCTCAAGCATTTTTGGTGAGGCAGTGTAATTCTTGTGGCCTGGTTTATTTAAACCCCCGACCTTCTACTTCAGAATTTG
>JBEPVC010000249.1:0-3863 GCA_041691235.1 Chitinophagaceae bacterium | reverse complement strand
CTAATATGCTAAAAGAATTTGAAGAAGCAGGTGGCAAAATTGATAAAATATATTATTCTATTGATATGGAGGATGACCATCCAAACCGAAAACCTAACACCGGCATGGGTTTGCAGGCACAGAAAGATTTCCCTGAAGTAGATTTTTCAAAAAGCATAATGATTGGAAATACATTAAGCGATCTGAAGTTTGGCAGAAATCTTAATGTGGCCGCAAATATTTTTATACCAACACGTAAAGAAATTAACCTGCATCATCCTGATATTGATTTTGTGTTTGATGACTTGTTTTCTTTTGCAAAGGCTTTATAGCTTAGTTAAAGTTTGCAGGTATAGCAATAAATTACATTTAATTCTGTTTTCTTTGTCCAAACGTTTTTAATGAATAAACTGAAGCTATTTTTTATTGTATTTCTTTTTGCGTGCAGTTCCAGTTTTGCGCAAATTACAAGCACTGAAAATAAAGAATTACTTAGAAAAGAAGATTCACTTAAAATGTTATCCTTGAAAATTATCCAGGGAAGAACAGATGCTGATCGTTTCACTGCTGATAGCGAGTTTACAAAAATGTTTGTAAGAGCGCTTAAAATTAAAAATTCATTTTACTATCCTTTCGATTCTCTTTTTACAATTTCAAAACTGGTGCCCGAAGACAGCTCGTTTAAAATATTTACGTGGCAAATGGTAGTGAATGATTATGTAACACGACAGCACGGCGCTATTCAAATGCGAACGCCGGATGGCTCACTTAAATTATTTCCATTAATTGATAAATCGGATGTAACGAAAGATATGGATGATACTATTGGCAATAATTTTGGATGGATAGGCGCAGTATATTACAAGTTGATTGAAAAACATGCCTTCGGAAAAAATTATTATACGCTGCTTGGCTATGATGAAAATAACATGAACAGCAACAAAAAAATTATTGAGATACTTACATTCGATAATGGTGAGCCAATATTTGGCGGCGCTTGTTTTAGTTTCCAGGATAATAGTTTAATTAAAAAAAGCAGGGCACGTTATATTATGGAATTTAAAAAAGATGCAAGTCCCCGCTTAACTTATG
The DNA here is from genome assembly GCA_041691235.1 of Chitinophagaceae bacterium. Lineage (GTDB taxonomy): Bacteria > Bacteroidota > Bacteroidia > Chitinophagales > Chitinophagaceae > Ginsengibacter. Next base: position 2,792 of record JBEPVC010000249.1, on the reverse strand, counting down.
ATGCCGACCAGGATATAATTATGTATGAACATTTAATTTCTGAATCAGGCGAGCCACAAAAAAAATATACTTACATACCTGATGGTGATTATGAAGGATTAAAATGGGTAGATGGAAAATGGGTTCACATTCAAAAAGTATTTACGCAAAAAACTGAAGAAGGCAAAGAGCCGGTGCCACAGCCTATAAGAGACGCAAATGGAAATATTGATGAATCAAAATTAAGTAACCGGATGCCTGAAGGAACAGAAAAATCTACTGATAGTATTCCGCCGGCTGGAACAAAGAAAAATCCTGCAACAAATCCTAAAAAGAAATAAGAAAAAATTACGCTGTAATTAAAAATGTACCAAGGTCAACAACTTCGCCTTCTTTCATTTTAAATTCTTCCATATCTCTCAGGTCAAGATTTTTCATCACGCGGCTTTTGAAAATTTGCTTGTTGTTGCGATATACTACAAAATAAAAGTCAGGCTTTTCATCAAGGTTCGCAAAGCCGGCAAAATGTTTTTCTGTAATCATAAATTTTGCCTGCCCCTTTTTATTTAGCGCGCTTTCTCCCAAAAAATCATCGTCAAAAAGATCTTTATCAAAAAGCCGTACAGTATACTCTTTTCCGGTTACGGGAGCATCTGTGCCTTTTGCTATTAAAAGCACACGTACTTCAATATTCATGTTTTTGTTAAGGGAAAGCCTGGCCATAATTTCAATGTTTAATTACGAAATTTTTATTCATCGAGTTTTAAAACTGCTAAAAAAGCTTCCTGTGGCACTTCAACATTACCGATTTGCTTCATTCTTTTTTTACCTTCTTTTTGTTTCTCGAGCAATTTTCTTTTTCTGCTGATATCACCACCATAACATTTTGCCGTTACATCTTTACGCATGGCGCTTATATTTTCACGAGCCACCACCTTCGCTCCTATTGCAGCTTGTATGGCAATTTGAAATTGCTGGCGTGGTACAAGCTCTTTTAATTTTTCGCAAAGCTTTCTTCCAAAATCCTGCGAGCGTATGCGATGAATCAACGAACTTAATGCATCAACTTTTTCTCCATTTAATAAAATATCCATTTTTACAATGTCACTTTCGCGATAGCCAATAGGATGATAATCGAAAGATGCATATCCACGCGTTACACTTTTTAAACGATCATAAAAATCAAAAACAATTTCTGTAAGCGGCATTTCAAAGGTAAGCTCGACACGCGTTGGTGTTAAATATCCCTGGTTAATCAGCATGCCGCGTTTCCCGATACACAGCGTCATTATGTTGCCAATGTATTCCGGTTTTGTAATAATCTGTGCTTTAATAAATGGTTCCTCAATCCTTTCGATCCTGCTGGGATCAGGCATTTGAGTTGGATTATTTACAATAATTTTTTCGTCCCTGGTTGTATAAGCAATGAAGCTTACGTTAGGAACTGTTGTAATTACTGTTTGATCAAATTCTCTTTCAAGACGCTCCTGTATAATTTCCATGTGAAGCATTCCCAGGAAACCGCAACGAAAGCCAAAACCCAGCGCCTGCGAGGTTTCCAGCTCAAACGTTAGTGATGCATCATTGAGTTGCAATTTTTCCATACAATCTCTCAGCTCTTCAAATTCATCAGTGTTCACAGGAAAAATTCCTGCAAAAACCATTGGCTTCACTTCTTCAAAACCTTTAATTGATTCTGTATCGGGATAGCTGGTGAGTGTAATTGTATCGCCTACTTTTACTTCTTTTGCAATTTTAATTCCGGTAATTACATAGCCAACATCGCCTGCTTTTACTTCGGGCCTCGGTGAAAGACCAATTTTTAAAATACCAACTTCATCCGCCCCATATTCTTTTCCTGTATTTGAAAATTTTACTTTATCATTTTTCTTAAGAACTCCATTAAAAATTCTATAGTAAACAATAATACCACGAAAACTATTAAACACACTGTCAAAAATCAATGCCTGCAACGGAGCGTTATAATCTCCCTCTGGTGATGGAATGCGTTTAATAATTGCAGCGAGAATCTCTTCAATTCCAATACCTGTTTTAGCACTTGCATGCAAAATATCTTCCTGCTTGCAACCAATTAATTCAATGATTTGATCTTCTACTTCCGGTATCATTGCCCCATCCATATCAATTTTATTAATGATAGGAATAATTTCCAAATCATTACCAATTGCCAGGTATAAATTAGAAATAGTTTGTGCTTGAATCCCTTGAGTTGCATCTACCAACAAAAGGGCGCCCTCACACGCAGCCAGTGCCCTGCTTACTTCATAGCTGAAATCCACATGGCCCGGTGTATCAATTAAATTTAAAACATAATCAGTTCCATTCAGCGGGTAATTTATTTGAATTGCATGGCTTTTTATGGTAATTCCTTTTTCTCTTTCAAGATCCATATCGTCGAGAACCTGCGCCTGCATTTCACGATCAGTGATGGTATGCGTGAATTCGAGCAACCGATCTGCCAGCGTGCTTTTCCCGTGATCTATATGCGCAATAATGCAAAAATTTCTTATGTTCTTCATAATTTGGGCGCGAAGATAAGAAAAAGGAATAAGCTATACTCTTCGTATCTAAGCTCCATTTGCTAATATTATTTTATAAAATTTACAGTAAATTATACCTGCTTATATCTTCATAAATATCTACAATTTTTTTACCAATGCTTTCATAGCTAAATTGAGCTGATGCTTTTTTTGCGATATCTGCTTTATTATAGAAATCATAATTTGAAATCATTTTTTTCATTGCATTAACTAATTGCTCTTCATTTTCGCTTTCAATTAATATACCATTGT
>JBEPVC010000248.1:0-3872 GCA_041691235.1 Chitinophagaceae bacterium | reverse complement strand
TGGCATAAACGCTAATGCGCAAATTGAAAAGGGCTCAATACTGCTTGGCGGTCATGTTTCGTATAACACTGTTAAAACTGACAATACACCGAATCCGCAGTTAGATCAAAAAACAAAAAATGCAAGTTTTGCTATTTCAGTGGGTAAAGCTTTTAAAGAAAATGCTTTTTGGGGCGTAGCGCTCGGTTATAGTTCTTACTCAAATAATAATTTGTACAGCTATATCGCTTCGAATCCGTACAAACAAAATAATGACGTTTATAACGCCGGTATTTTTTATAGAAAATATAAATCACTTGGCAAGGACTTTAGCCTTTTTGGGGAAGGCGGAATAAGCTACAGCTACAATAAAAATAAGATTAAAGACAGCCTGCATTTATATTCCAGTGATCAAAAAACATCAGGTATAGGATGTTATTTTACTCCGGGCATTGCTTATAAAATATGCAAAAAACTGCAGCTGGAAATCCTGATTCCAAATATCGTTTATGCCAACTATTCTGTAACAAAAGTGAATACAATTAATCAGCCGAACCCGAATCAATCTTCAAAAACGAATTCTTTCTCATTTAGCACAAGCTTAAGCCCCTCATCATCATTAGGTTCTTTAGGTGTCGGGTTTCTATTTATTCTTTAACATGAAAAATAAGTAAGCGAGGGTTTTGCTTTATAAAAAAACATCCGTCAAATAAAAATGCCGGATGTTTATTATTTACGGTGCACAACAGGAAATTATGCAACACTCATTTCTCGGTTGTATTTGCTGCGATATTGTATCGGCGATAAACCGGTAATTTTTTTAAAGGTGGTTCTGAAAGCTTTTGGATCAGAATAGCCAACATCATACATTACTTCGTTAATATTTTTTCTACCCTTCTCAAGATTCTTTTTCGCTGCCTCAATTTTTACACGCTGCATATATTCTATCAAAGTGTTTGAAGTTGCTTTCTTAAATCTCCTTTCGAGATTTCTTCTGCCAACCGAAAGCATAGACGCTAATTGATCAACCGTTATTTTTTCTTCAAAATTATTCTCAATAAACTCCTGTGCTTTTTTTACAGGCTCATCATCGTGGGCTTTCTGTCCTTCAAAAATTATAAAAGGCGATTGGCTTATGCGATCAATATCAATCATAAACGATTTTGCAACCAGGATAGCAATATCACGCCCTGCATACTTTTCAATGATGTACAAAAGAAGATTTAAAAAAGAATAGGCGCCGCCGCTCGTATAAATTCCATCTTCCTCAGTCATTATTTTATCATCAACAAGATTTACTTTCGGAAACATCGCCCTAAAATCATTCGCAGCAGACCAGTGCGTGGCACATTGCTTTCCATCTAATAAACCTGTACCTGCCAAAAAGAATGACGCTATACAAAGACTTGCAACTTCTGCACCGCCTCTATATTGCTTTATTATCCAAGGAATAAATTCCTCGTTCTTCTTCATCATATTTTGCGGGTCGCCATGTATTGCAGGAATAATAATAAGATCAGTTTTCTTTACGTCCTTTACCAAAACATCCGGGCTTATTGTAAACAGCCCATTTCTCTGGCTGGTTTCTTTTGAAATACCGACCAGTTGCACTCTAAATAAAGGAGCTTCTCCCTTGCTTCTTAGTAAAGAGTTTACTTCATTCATTATCTGGTGTGTGCCTTCAATATTCACAACGCTTGTATGCCCGTGGGGAATAAGAATTGAAATGTGCTTCATAAAAATTTCTTTAATTAAATATAAAAAATTAAAGATCCATTTATCGCTTAGCCGTAAGCGTTATCGATATCTTGCAACCCGCGATAAATTATCTTTCGTAATGCAAATATAAAAAATACAGTTGTCGCAAACAACCCCTTAGATTGCCGTATTTGCACCCCCTAAATTCTAAATATTGATATTAGGTTTGTGGCCGAAAGCAAAATTCATTTTTATGGGGAAATATAATATAGAAAATAATGTGAAAGTTTTCGGAATGAAGGTCAAAACTTTTCCTAATGGAATAGGCGAAGCATTTGAGTTGTTGATGAAAATATTAGATGAAGGATTTAACAGATCATATTATGGAATAGCTGAGATGAAGGAAAATCAAATGATTTATAAAGCAGTTGCAGCAGAAAAATATGATGGCGAATCGGAAAAATATAATTTGGAAAAGTCTGTAATAGAAGGTGGCACATATTTTACAGAGACAATAAAAGACTGGCGTAATAACACAGATTGTATAAAGGATGTATTTCAAGAAATGATGAAAAGCAGCCAGGTTGATAAAAGCAAGCCATGTATAGAATGGTATAAAAATAATAACGAAATGCTTTGCATGATGAAAGCAATTTAATAACCTTAATTAATAATCTTAAAATTTAACCATTATGTTTAAACACACAAAAGCATTCAGCAGTTTTTCAGTAACCGATTTGCAAAAAGCAAAAAAATTTTATACAGACGTTCTCGGTTTGGAAGTAAGCGATAACCCGATGGGAATAATAGAAGTACGCATAGAAGGCAGCAACAACCTAATGATATATCCGAAGCCTAATCATACACCGGCAACGTTTACTGTTCTCAATTTTCCTGTAAAAAATATTGATGAAGCAGTAGACTCACTTACAAAAAAAGGTGTGGTATTCGAGCAATATACCGGCGAAATGAAAACCGATGAAAAAGGAATAGTACGCGGCGGCGGAAATAAAGGGCCAAATATTGCATGGTTCAAAGACCCTGCAGGAAATATTATTTCAGTACTTGAACAAAATTAATTATGCTAAAAGAAAAAATAAATGCAAAAGAATTGTTTACCTCTTATGATGAAGCAGCCAGGGAATTAATTCAATTGGTGACTGCATTCGGTGAAAATGAAATTAATACCATTCCTTTTAAAAACAGCTGGACAGCAGCACAGGTGGCTGAACACATTACAAAATCAAATACATCTATTACGCATGCATTGCATTTAGAAGGAAAAACAGCAGAAAGAAACCCGGCCGAAAGAGTGCAGGAACTAAAAGAAACTTTTTTAGATTTTAATAACAAGTTTAAATCACCCGAATTTATTTTACCAACTCAGGATATTTATCAAAAAGAAAAAGTTATTCAGGATTTAAAAAAATCAATTACAAAATTTAAAGAAGCCGCTAATAATACAGATTTGTTTCAAATCATTAATGTACCTGCATTTGGTGAAATAACAAAGCTCGAAATATTTCATTTTGTATTGTATCATACACAAAGGCATATGCGTCAACTGAAAGATATTTTCAAAGACTTAAAAAATAAATAAAATCAATATGGAAGAAATATTAAATAAACAATCAGCAATGCAGGCTCTTGTCAACATGTACGACTGGCATACAAAACTTTTTAAAAATGTTATCGTTGGGTTTTCTGATAAGGATGCACAAAACCGTTTGAACACAAAGGCAAATCATGTTGCATGGATAGCCGGCAGCCTTGTTCACGGAAGATTTGAATTAGCAACACTTGTTGGCCTTGATCTTGAGCAAACCTCAAATAATTTATTTAAAGACAACAAAGGAATACAGGAGCACATTACTTATCCATCGCTCGATGAATACAGAAAAGACTGGGAAAAAATCAGCCCTGTACTAAGAAGCGCTTTGCTAAAGGTGAGCGATGAACAACTAAACGGGCCTGATCCTTTTGATATGCCAGGCGGCCCTTACACTTTTTTAGATACCATAATAGCTTGTACTGACAGGGAGTCTTATTGCATTGGCCAGATTGGTTTATACAGAAGATTGCTGGGCTATGATGCAATGAAATACGAATGAGCAAAAAGGAAAATTTTTTTAATAAGAAGCAATAATCGAAACCATTTTTTTAATATCAGAAACTTAAAAACAATTATTCGTTTA
>JBEPVC010000247.1:0-3883 GCA_041691235.1 Chitinophagaceae bacterium | reverse complement strand
TTTCATTGGCTATGCTTCGCATAATTTCTAATGCCAGTTCAATATCACCGTCGGAGTTAAGCATTACAACTGCTCCTTGTCCAGTCTTGGTAGTTGCGTACATTAAGGAGTTGTATCCTGCATTTTGCCCGGCGTGCCAAAATCCTTCCACACGTTCAGCTCCTTTTAAAGCAACACCTAATCCGCGATCATTGACTTCAAACTGGGGCGTTAGCATAGAATCTAATAATTGTTGATTGAGTATTTTGCCAGAGGTTCCTGTATACTCCTGTTGCATTTCAATAAGTATTTTGGCTAAATCTGCGGGAGTAGTCCAGAAGCCTGCAGCAGCACTTTCAGGATATATGTGATACTTTTCTTTTGCATCAACTTTCCCATTTTCATCATGCCCTCGTGCAATCTTAAAACCGTTTCTATCAGGATAATAATTATAAGTGCTCTGTTGTAAATTAAGCTTATTGAAAATTTCCTTCTCTACATAATTTGTAAATGGCATCCCTGTAATGTCTTCTATAAGTTGTTGAATAACCAGGTAGCCGCCCCCAGAATACCGCATCAGCGTTCCCGGAACATAATTCACTTTTAAGACTTTTGTATTGTTGGCAGGCGATTGCGCTTTGATAATATTTATAAGTGATGGAATAGAATCAGTAACACTGTATCCTGCAAATCCATAATCATCGGTAAAGCCTGCCGAATGACAAAGCAAACGCCGTAGTGTTACTTTTTCTTTTATGGTAAATTTATTCTCAGCAACTTTCCAGGAAGTAAGCTTATTGTTGACATCTTCATCTAAAGTAATTTTTTCATCTTTTACCAACTTTAGCGCAGCTAAAGCAGTAATGACTTTTCCAATTGAGGCAATTTGAAATAAAGATTCTGTTGAGACCTTTTCACCTGTGCTGGCATCCGCCAGTCCGTAAGCTTTTGTCCACTGTATTTCTCCATTTTCAATAACCGCAATGCTCACTCCATTTACTTTATAAAATTTCATTCTGTCAAGAATGTTCATCTTGTTGATAGAAGTCGGGTCAAATGAAATGATTTCCTGAGTTAATCCATTTTCAATGTGAGTGATTTTACTTTCAATATTAATTTGACAATTAGCAGATGAGAACAAACCAAGTAAAGCGATTATTAAGAAATACTTCATATAGTCAGTTATTTTATCGACTGTTCTATTACGTCTAACACATAAATATATGCCATAAGATGAGGCAACTCCAAATTTACAAGTATTGATTCTCTAAAGATAATGTCGCATTTTTTTATCTATTCAGCGTTACATTTTATAAAGTAATAAATATTTTATTCATCACTTATAACGGGCAGGCATGTTCGCATTCTTTTCAACTCGGGGTTTTATTATATAGCACAAGTATAGCCAACTCACAAAACCTTTGCTACCAAACTTAAGCCAACCGTGGGGGATTCATCACCCCTAAGCAAATGTTTCCAATCTTTAGTTACTGACGTCCAAAAATAAACTTCATTAAAATGATTGATGACTTTTTCTTACTCCTGAATATTTAAAAGCCTGCGCCATATTCTCAAGATAATATTAATTCTGAAATGTCGGGTGGGGCACCCGCCGGGAGGTGGAATGTATTTTATAATGTACGCTATGTTAGAAAAAAGTAAACTGATGCCTGTTGTTGTTTGTTGTTTTCCCCAACAGGCTTTTCAAACGGTTTGTTGCCATAAGCCCAACAAAGACGAAAATTATTTTTATTTCATTGAATGCAATGCAACTCTATTGCCTTCTGTGTCTATGAAATGTGCCATAAAACCATTTTCTCCAATGGAGGTTTTTGGCATCACAATTTTTCCACCTGCTGTTTCAACTTTTGATAAAGGTGTACTTAAATCTTCTCCGCCATTTAGATAAACAACAGAACCGTCCATTGAAGGATTAAAACCTTCTGATTGCATCAGTCCGCCACCAACTCCACCATTTTGCATATCGGCGGGAAACATTCCATATTTCCCATGTGGGAAAGGCATTTCCATTATTTGTATACCTAAAATAGTTTCGTAAAAGTTTTTTGCTCTTGTGAAATCAGTTGCCGGGATTTCAAACCAATTAATTGCATTTCTCATTGTTTAATTTTTTTTTGTTGACTGTCTGTTTGGTAAAGGGTGTGCAAGCATTACTGCTAACACGTAAATATATGATATAGTAGGCTACGGCTCAAAATTTACAGGTATTAATTTTTCAAAAATCTATTTCCCAAACCCAACCTAACGTACACGTATAATCGCATTATTTATTTACTATTGTTCTGAAATGTCGGGTGGGGACACCCGCCAGGAAGGGGGGAAACGGGGGTGGGGAAGAGAATTGTCGGGTGAGGACATCTGCCACGGATAGGAGCAATACTTTTTGTTGTACGTTCGCCCTTCATCTGCTACTTTAATGGGGAAGCTGGTGCAGCATAGAACTTTTTAGCATAATCAATTATCAGCACCCAGTCATTGCCAAATCCCATTGTCGGAGTGATAAATTCCATGGTATTTTTATTTTCCATGACACCGATCTTTTGAACACTGTCGTCTTTTGGATTAAACCACCATGCGACTATTTGTTTAGAAAAATTGGATATATCTATTGTAATAGATTTTCCAACAGGTAAATAAATCATTGCATAACTATTATCCTTTGAACGAAAAGCTTCAATATGTTCACCTTTATCGCCCTGTCCTTTTATAAGGATTGTATTGTCAGGAATGCGGTCAGACATTGGTCTTGATTCTATTAACTTTCTTAAGTATCCAACCTGGGCAGCGCCTGGCCTGTTCATTCCATTTATCCAACCCCTGTCAGGATAATTTATAGCTTCTTCCCTGGCGCTCATAAATTGCCAGACAGCATGATTTCCATATGTAACACCACAAGCACCGGCGAAAACAGAACGATAGCATTGTTTTCTTACATCATAATCCCGAAAATACCCATTGTCAATATTCCATTTTGGCCAGGGGTTTACAGGATGGTCTTCATAATTGGGTTCTCCATCAAGTGTTGGCTTAGTTGGGGAATAGTTGAAATCTCTTTTAGTAGTTTCCCAACAAGCTACATCATGACCGCTGCCGTGTCCCGATTGAAACATATTAATATCCAACCATTGTTCATTACGTATCCATTGTGAGGTAGAATTATTTCCTCCCGATGGATGATAGGTAATAATGCATTGATGGTTTGTTGCTTCAATAATTCCTTTTGCCATAGCGTTCCAGACAGGCCTCCAATCACTACTGTCTTTGATAGCGGGCCTGTCTCCTCCTAATATCCAAATAATATTGGGCTCCCTTTTATAACGATTACCAATCCATTTTCCATACACATAAGCATTAAGGCTATCAAATATTACGGGCCCTGTTCCCCAATTTTTTGTAACCTTATCACCCCATGTAGGTAAAAGCCCTACAAATAAATTTCTTTGTCTTGCCATATGAATAGTACTGTCAACAACTTTAAAATATTTTTCATTAGGCTGTGTTGGGTCAAGATTTTTCAGAGGCAGTTCACCATATTGATTTGGTGTTCGTAGGCCGTCAAATTCCGATAAAACAACAGCCTGAATAACTGTAAATCCCTTTGCAGCTCTATTATCTAAGTATTCTTTTATTTCTGCTAAATTAAGCCGGTGAAATAGTTCCCACCCGGTGTCTCCCAACCAAAAAAAAGGAGTGCCATCTTTAAATTGAAGGTAGTGCCCGTTTTTGGTTACCTGTAAGCGTCCATGTTTAAATATGGATTGAGCAGTAAGATTGCCAGATAAACAAGCAAGGAAAATATAGATCCAGATTTTTTTCATTGATAGAGAAATTAGAGTTATAAGTTGAATGAAAAATCTTTGTTCCCCCCTTGTTGGTCTTTTCA
>JBEPVC010000246.1:0-3901 GCA_041691235.1 Chitinophagaceae bacterium | reverse complement strand
TCCGCGAAATACAGGACTAAAAGGCCTCGTTTTTTCTGGATAATTTATTGTAGGTCTCTTCTTGAAAATATGGCTAAATGTTATAAGCATTCCTTTAAATATTGCAGGCAGATACATGCGCTCCCATATCGTCATTGGCTTTCTTGAAACCGGTTTTATCCTATTAGTTAATGCTTGCATTATGATATTTGTGATAATATTTTTTCGACCTTTATTTTTAAGCCCGGTAATTCAGCATGTATCGTGTCCCAAACCTTTGTCCAATCAATATGATTATAAAGATGAACATAAAAATTTCTTGCTGCTTTTATTTGTTGCCACTCTATATCAGAAAATTTTATTCTTAATGTTTCTGAAATTTTAGAGCCATATTCCCCAATAACTATTAATCTCGTTAGGCATGCATCCTTCATTTGATCATCATCATAAAACTCATGTTCAGTACATTCATTCAAATATTCAAAAATTTTATTTATTGATTCTATTATTAGTTTTAAATATGGTAAATCGCTTTTCATTTAATTGAGTAACAAAATTTTTTCTTTATCGATCTGCTCTTTAATCTCAGGATAAACAAATTTATCTTCTACCAGATCAACATTTTTAGAAAAAAAATTCTGCAGATCTACAAGATACCCTGCCAAACCAAAATAAGTTATTCTTGTATTTTCAATCAAAGAAAATAACAAATCCACATCACTATTTTCATCAGCATCTCCTCTTGCATAGCTTCCAAATAAATAAACTTTCGTTACAGGCTTATCTTTAAAATAATCCTGAACAACCTGTTTAATATTTTCCTGTGTTAAAATCATGCTGCGCAAAAATATTGTTATGTTTAGAAATGCCAGTGATTTTGTTTTAATAAAATTAATGCACCCGTCACCAGCATGTTTAAAAGCGCTAACGGTAATAAAATCTTCCACCCGAGATTCATTAATTGGTCATACCTGAATCTTGGAATTGTCCAACGTACCCACATAAATAAAAAAATGAAGCAACATATTTTTATAAAAAATACTGCGCCTTGCAAAATTGCCATCCAGTTAACTCCAATTGTATTTATAAATGTTGAATCATTGATGAAAGGAATATCATAACCACCAAAAAATAAAGTTACCATCACCGCACTGCTCAAAAACATATTTACATACTCAGCAAATAAATAGAAACCAAGTTTCATAGATGAATATTCGGTGTGATACCCGCCAACCAATTCATTTTCTGCTTCGGCCAAATCAAAAGGTGTACGGTTTGTTTCGGCAAATGCACATACAAGAAAAATTAAAAATCCCAGTGGCTGCTTAAAAATATTCCACCAATGATCTGTTTGCTGCGTTACCATTTCATTTAGGCTAAGCGTGCCCGTTACCATCAAAAGCCCTATAAGTGAAATACCCATTGCCAGCTCGTAACTTATTATTTGCGACGCTGCACGCATTGCTCCCATCAACGAAAATTTATTATTGCTCGCCCAGCCGCCAATCATTATTCCATAAACACCCAGGCTTACTACGCCGAATACATATAAAATCCCAATGTTCACATCAGCTATTTGCAAAGAAATGTCGCGGTTGAAAAGATGAATTTTATTTCCCCACGGAATTACAGCACCCACCATCATAGCAGTAAGCATTGCTAAGCATGGCCCTAGAATAAATAAAAATTTAGATGAAAAACTGGGAATAATTTCTTCTTTAAAAAATAATTTTAATCCATCGGCAAGCGGTTGAAAAATTCCTCCGGGTCCTGCCCGATTGGGTCCACGCCGATCTTGCAAAACCGCAGCTACCTTGCGTTCCGCATAGGTAGAATACATGGCAACCAATAATGAAACACTTACAATTACAACAATAAGAATGAGCTTTTCCAAAAATACTATCCAGTCTATAACTAAAAATAAATGACTTAGTTGCATGCTTGTGTTGAATAATTATTTTATGATAAATCCTTGTGATCGTTTATTAATATTCTTTCATTGTCGACATCATCAATATCTTTTTGTTCGTTATGCTCTATAAAAGTTGTTGATGTTGCAGGGCCTGGAATTTTGCTTAAATCAATATTGGGATCATTCACTTCACTTTCATCGTGGATATCGAGAAGCAATAACGGATTTCTTCCGTTTAATACTTTGTTTAATGGATCCGGCGGCTGAACTTTTACCTCGTAATGATTGGCAGATATTACTGAATGCCGGCTAATTTTTGTCGGGCCTTCAATTACCCAATCAGATGTTTTCTTTTTATCAAACCTGCATGTGTTACAAATCCAGCCTGGCTTTCCATCGTAGCTTTGCACTTCGCCCCATTGATCTTTGCGTGCAGTAACACGAAATACCTCATCCCCACGATTCCATAAAGTAACTTTGCCGCAACACTTATCACAATCGCGATGAGCATCTGTTGGCTTTAAAAACCAAACACGATTTTTGAAACGAAAAGTTCGATCGGTTAAAGCACCGACCGGGCAAACATCAATCATATTGCCGCTAAAATCATTATCAATTGCTTTTGAAATATAAGTTGATATTTCAGAATGATCTCCGCGATCAAGAATTCCTTGTGTGCGATGATCGGTTATTTGATCAGCAATGTATGTACATCGATAACACAAAATGCATCGCGTCATGTGTAACTGAATGTATGGTCCGATATCTTCTCTTACAAAAGTTCGTCTTTTAAATTCGTACCGGGTTTGCACCGCACCGTGATCATATCCTAAATCCTGCAAAGAACATTCGCCTGCCTGGTCGCAAATTGGGCAATCTAACGGATGATTGATTAATAAAAATTCAACAACGCCCTTTCTTGCATCAATTACCTTTTCGCTGGTAATATTTTTTACAACCATTCCATCCATCACGTTTGTTCTGCATGATGCAACAAGCTTTGGCATTGGCCTTGGATCAGCAGTAGAGCCAGCGGCAACTTCAACAAGACATGTTCTGCATTTACCACCACTTCCTTCCAGCTTACTGTAATAACACATTGCAGGCGGCGCAACTTCGCCACCAATTTTCCTTGCAGCGTTTAATATAGATGTACCTGCAGGAACATCAATGGTAATGTTGTCTATGATTACTTTAAATAATTTTTGTTCTTCAGGCATTGTAAGAATCAAATTTTAAAGAAATAAATTTTTGAAATTGATCAGCTATCTTCAATGCATTATTTGCATCCTGCAAGTCCAAATCCTCAAAATCGTCAGGATATCTTGCTCCACGATAGCTTAAGCTTAATTCATTTAAAGCATCTTCAAAGGATTTGAATGTCTCGTCTACTTCTGAACAAAGTTTACACAAGATTAATAAATCATGAGTGTAAATAAGTTTTTTATTGTGATATAAAAGATATGCTTTTATAAGTTTTTCTACAGCTTGTTGACAATGTAAAACAACTGCCTGGAATACATAATCCTTTTGTAATTGCAAATCGTTAGCAACTGCCAAATCATTTTCAGCATATTTAATCCAACTCTTATAATTTTTGCTACCTGTCATACAAATTTTTAGATTGCTGCAAAGCTCCAAACAAAAAGGATTGAGAATTACTTTTCAAACTTTGATATTCCCTTTCTGAATATAAAAAAATATCCTTCGGAAACATTAATTCTGGTATAGCAGTAAGCACATTCAATCTACAGGTTTTTCTCTGTCTATCTTTTTTTTGTAAGTCATTCTCCACAACAACTATTAAATCAACATCACTGTCTCTTTTATATTTGCCGGAAGCATAACTTCCAAACAATAATATTTTTTTGGGATTAATATCATTGACAATTAAATCAACCAATTGTTTTATTTGCTTTTCAGATACCATTTTATGATGTAGTTACTTCCAAAAGATCCGCATAATGCGCCAATCCATAATTTCTTTTTAAACATTCTTCAGGATTTAAA
>JBEPVC010000245.1:0-3909 GCA_041691235.1 Chitinophagaceae bacterium | reverse complement strand
GGCTGGTGACGTATGGCCACAGGAAACCAGCAAAAACACCGCACTGATAAAAAAGTACATCACAGGCGATTTAAGAAAATAAAAACCGCGTGGCTGAATAATTTGGTTATACATGTAACAGGTATAAATAGTTTCTTTGACAATTTACACCATCCTGCCACAGACGTATTACCGTTTATGTAATTCAATTTTTGTGGGGATCAACCAAAATAATTCATCCAATCTTATTTTATTTGGTTTACGTTTTAAAACTCCTTGTTGGTTACTCCCCACAGGTATAGTTAGCAATGAAGGGTGTAGCGTTTAGTAATTGCAGTTCTCAATAATTGTTTCATATCATCAATATTTATCCCATCAATAACTTCATCAGGAATATTTATTTTGAATTCAAATTCAGGCAATAACAGCCGAAGATTAGGCGTGAGATTAAACCCGTCAAATAGTTTTATAAACTGTTGTGCTATTACAGGCATTGGAATTTTTATATCTTTTCCTTTTGCATCATCAATGCCCAAAGGAAAAATATAATGGTTGGTTACATACACGTCCGGAAAAATATCTTTAAGCGCAAATGCAACAGCACAATTTCTGCTGATTTCCTGTTTATTATTTTCAGCACCGCAATATTTGCAGTGTTCAATAATTTCTTTAGTGATTCTTATTTTAAATTCTACAGGCATGTGTTCTCAATTCAGAAGAATAAATATGTACTTCAAAGATAAGCAATCAGGGTGTTAATGGGAAGGTAGAGAAAAAATTGATAATTTTTAATAGTAGAATGACTCGTCCTAAAAAAAGTTTACAGTTGCCTTAATCCTTATAAAACTGAAGCTACTAACGTAACAAAAGATTCGGCAACCAAAAAAGATGTTACTAAAAAAAGTACGACTATCAACACTTATGGCACACCCGATAGCCATGGTAACTGGACGGAGCAAACAGAACAAATAACCGGAGACGCTACATCTAAAAAACCGCATTTGTATAAAAGGGTTATAATCTATAAACAATAGGCTGTCGCCTCACTATACTGAGTTTGTTCCGGGGAATTCCTTTGGAATAATTCAAGACTTATTACCTTAAGCGTCCTTAGTTGCTCCATAGGAGTTCCCATGAAAACCAAACTAAGTACAGCAACTCTTTTCATTAATTCCAAAAAAGCATAAAAGCTTTTTTTATCAGCTCCATGGAGTTTTTAGCAGCAAGCTTTTCAAGTAAATGCCTGCGATGAGCTTCTACAGTATTAATGCTGATCTTTAAGATACCGGCAATCATTTTGGAAGAAAAACCTTCGGCAATTAACTTTAAAACTTCTGTTTCCCTGCCTGTTAAATTATGCAGGTTGTTATTGCCTTTCAATGAAAACGTATTAATGTGGTTTGTTTCACCAGCAAATTGTTTTAATATATTCAGCAAACGGAGCTTGTGTAAAACCTTATTCACTTTCCCTACGCGATCATACGAAATGTTATACACCGTATGCTGCATCCATATCCATTCACCGGTTCCTTTTTTAAAACGGTAATTTAAAGTTTGAGGCTTAGGCTGTGTTTTACTGGAAAAGTTTTTATTTATTTTAAGCGATTCAATAATTCTTTCGCCAAGCATTTTCCTATCTTCGGGATGCACTTTCGGAAACCAAAAATCAAGGCCTCCCTGCTCATGTTCTTTTGGCGGGTATCCGGTAAAAGATTCGTAACGGCTATCAATAAAAAGAAACCGGCACAATTCATATTCAAACAGGAAGTAACAATTTTTTTCTTCCGTACCCGCCGGGGGAAAAAGGTTGCCAGGCATATCACATTCTGCCAGGATAAGATCACTTAAAATATCATACTCATTTTCATTCATATCACCGGCAATATTATTGGCCTCAAAGATGTGATTAAAATTACTTCTTTCATTCATAAGATTCTCTATATAAAAAACAGGTAAATAATTTTAAGCTTACAGTACAGTAGCGTCAATCTTTTTAGTTATTTAATTCACGCTACCGTTTGTAAACATTATATCGAAAAGTTTTAAACTATATTTCAAACGCTTCACTTTGTTACGTTAACCCCGGTGACATTATTAACGCGCATTAACTGATCTGATGTAATAATGTTTGAACCATTGCCTTTACAAATGCTGAGGGACTTTAGTTTTTTTGCGGCACTTTTGGAACCCACAGCATCTTCTATTATGGTAACCTTGTAATTGTGTTTGATAGCTGCTTTCGCAGTTCCTTTAACGCAGTATTCAGCAAACAGTCCGGTAATATATAATTCAGATATAGCGTTGTCTTTTAAATATTGTGCAAGCTCTTTATTAGCAAGCGCACTCATTTTTGATTTGGTATAAATATTATCATTCAGCAGTAATATCCTTTTATCTATGCCAGTGCCTTTAGCGCCCTTTTTGCAAACGTTCCCCGTAAGCATATTCATTATTGGATTTGTCCATTCGTTTACTGTATAAATAACAGGCATGTTGTTTTCTTCGAAGAACTTAATTGACTTATTCAGGTTTTGAATAAATGAGGGTATTGCCGGTGAATCTGCATGTAGCTTTGAATTTGGATTTAATAAATTTTCCTGTACATCTATTACTAAAAGCGCCTTTTTACCTTGTGTTTGTGCAAAAGTTTTTGTTGCTGTTGCTAAAATTGCCGTTGCCATAATAATTAATTTAATTTTTGATTGCATGAAATAAATTTTAATTTTCATGCAAAAGTATCAGATCATGCTACGCAAGACAATAACGGAAAACCGTAATGTACGGCGGGTGAGTGAGGCAAAAGAAATATTTCAATCTCAATTATAATAGGATTTCTAATAATTTTACTATTTATATCGCTGCAATAAATGCACATCATCGCAAATAATTTTTTAGTTCTGTAAAACAATTTAAAATAGGGTTTATATTCCTTACGGTATTATTTATATTATAGTAACCATTATAATAATGAATGGGCTAAAAAAGTCTCGTGATAACAAAAGAACAAATAGAAAATTAGAAACAGCGAACGAATCCCCTATCGCGTGACTCGCCTGAGACCAAGCGGTGGGACACTAACCATGACTGTTAGAAACAAATTTTATTATTCCATTTTTTTTATCGTAACTATGCAACTCTAATTGTTTATGAAGTAATCACCTTCGCTTTATTTATCCGCCCACTTATTTATCATTTCATAAACCCATTCAATATGAGCCACTCAATAAATGGCAGTAATAAACGTAACCCCGGTAAAGTATCATTCTACACTGTAATGAGCTTTTTCATTTCGGCAACCCTTGTCATGGTGATGGCATCCTGTAATACAACGCCTGCCGCATCTGCTGTTACTACTTACCCCAACGATCTCGTTAGTGACAACATTAAGGGTCCTGTCACAGAAATTGAGACCGATTCATATTTTTTAGACAGCACCGGTAAACAAGGAGCTATTGATGAAAAATATTTGGTAAAATACGACAGTGCCGGCTTCGTTTCTTCTGTAACTACCACCAATGGCAAGGATAGTGTAAAAACAATCGCCACCTTTACGCATAACACAAGCGGGCTTTTTACTGAACAACAGACGAGCGATGGTAATAATAAAAAGCAGTCTTCTCTTGTAGTTGAATATGACAGCACCAACAAGCCAATTATAGCCAAATCCTACGACTCAACAGGAAAAATGGACATGTATTACACTGATATTGTATTTAACAAATACGGCAAAGTTATGAGCGGCAAAGGATATCATCCGGATAGCACCCTTAAGATGAGTTTTGAAAATGATTACGACAGCATCCATTATATAGGCGGCTCCAATAAAGACAGTACCGGCAAAATAACCTATTCGTCAACTGTTCAACTTGACAGCAGCCTTAATCCTTATAAAACTGAAGCTACTAACGTAACAAAAGATTCGGCAACCAA
>JBEPVC010000244.1:0-3914 GCA_041691235.1 Chitinophagaceae bacterium | reverse complement strand
TTCCGGAATAATCAGGTGCACCTAATTTCATAACGTCACACATCAAAGATTTTACTTTACCATCTGCACCAATAATTTCCTTCGGTGAAGCAAGCCATTGCATTTTACATCCATCCAGCATGGCAATATCCAATTCTACCTGTGTGCAATTTTTTTCATTCACACTTCGTCTATACACCATCGTTACCTCGTTGGCGCCAAGGCGCTTTGCCTGTGTGGCAGCATCAATTGCTGTCATGCCCATCCCAATTACTACAACTTTATTTCCTACAGCAACATTTGGATACGCTTCTGTCCTGATATTGTAAATAAAACTTATCGCATCTTCAACCCCGTCAAAATCTTCACCGGGAATATTCAGTTTATTTGCAAGGCCCACTCCTATTCCCAAATAAACTGCATCATAATCTTTCTGCAATTGTTCAAGCGTTATTTCATTTCCCAAAGGATGGTCATATTTTATATCAATTCCACCAAGTGATGTAATGAAATCAACTTCTTCTTCGCAAAAAGAAGGAGTTACTTTATAAGCGGCAATTCCATAAGTCATTAATCCGCCACCTTTATTTTCTTTTTCAAAAACGGTTACGTCTATGCCTTCTCGTGATAATATATGAGCACATGAAAGTCCTGCCGGGCCGGCGCCTACAATCGCCACTCGTTTTCCTGTAGAATCTTTTCTTTCAAATAATTTCCATTTATCCTGTATTGCTTTTTCTGTTGACCATCTTTGTAGTCTTGCAATCTCAATTGGCTTTTCATCTAATAAATTATATACACAATTTCCTTCGCATAATTTTTCTACCGGGCAAACTCTTGAACAACCACCCCCAAAAATGTTTGAAACAAAAATAGTACGTGCCGACCCTTTTATATTATCTGTAGTTATTTGTTTAATAAATTTCGGTATATCAATACTTGTCGGGCAACCTTTAATACAAGGCGCATCATAACAGAACAGACAACGGTTTGCTTCAATCAATGCCGCTTCTTTATTTTCAAATGGTGGATGAATATCACTGAAGTTCTTCGTGTATTCGTCTACCGCTAGCCTGTTATTTTTTATTGACATGAATTATTTTTTTTGCCACGAATTGCGCGGATTTACACGAATTATTTTTTCTTATTAGAAAATCCTAAATCTTGTCCTTCTCCTTCGGAGTCACGATAATTATCGGGAGGGATGAGGCTATTTATAATTCTACCAACTTCCCATAAGTCTCCGGCCTTCTGTCTCTGAAGAACTGCCATGTATTTCTAACTTCTTCAATCATATCCAAATCAAACTCTGCAACCAGCAATTCATCTTTATCTTCAGAAGCCTGCGCAAAGATTTGTCCGCGTGGGTCAACAAAATAAGACGAGCCGTAAAACCTGCCGAGGTTCCATGGCTTCTCTTCTCCTACTCGATTTATGCAACCCATAAAATATCCATTGGCTGCAGCATGAGCCGGCTGTTCCAACTTCCATAAATACTGTGATAAACCTGCAACCGTTGCTGAAGGATTGTAAACAATTTCGGCACCATTCAAACCTAATATTCTTGCACCATCAGGGAAATGTCGGTCGTAACAAATGTACACGCCAATCTTTGCATACTTCGTCTGAAACACAGGATAGCCAAGGTTTCCAGGCTTGAAGAAAAATTTCTCCCAAAAACCTGTTGTATGCGGAATATGATTTTTTCTATACTTGCCCAGATAAGTTCCATCTGCGTCTATGACTGCGGCAGTGTTATATAAAACGCCCGGCTGCTCTTTTTCATACACCGGCACAATCATTACCATATTATATTTCTTCGCATACGCACACATGCGCTCTGTTGTAGGCCCGGGAACACTTTCAGCAGACTCATACCATTTCTTATCCTGCCCCGGACAAAAATATGGTGTATTAAAAATTTCCTGCAAACAAAGAATTTGCACCCCTTGTTTTCCCGCATCTTTAATAAAGGGCAAATGTTTTTGCAGCATCGCTTCTTTAATTTCTTCAATCGTTCCTTCGCCTTCTGTTTTCGGCAAACTCATTTGTATTAATCCTGATTTAATAATTCTTGGCATTTCTTTTTTTATTTTTTTTGGTTACGAGCTATAGTTTTTCATGGCATCCCAGTTGTGTCACTCACTTGTACAGTTAGTTCTTTGAGCATCTTATTTCACGCAAAGAAATATAAGGAGCAAAGGCGCAAAACTTTTTTGTAATACTTCGCCTTAGTTTTCTTTGCTCATTTGCATGAAACGATATTTTGCCTTCAACCTCTTTTTCACGCAAAGAAACAAAAGGAGCCTAAGACGCAAAAGATTTCTTTATTGCTGCGTCTTAATTTTTTCTTTGCCTCTCTGCGTGAAAATTATATTTTGCCTTCCACTTTTTTTCTTTTTATAAATTTACCATATCCTTTCTCCACTTTGCATTCATTATCTTCAATTGCCACTTTGCCTCTCAATAAAACAGTTTTTACTTTTCCTGTTACTTCCCATCCTTCATAGGCTGAGTAATCAACATTCATGTGATGTTTTTTTGCAGAAAGTGTATGCTGTTCATTGGGGTCAAAAATTACAATGTCTGCATCGCTGCCAATTGCGATAGTTCCCTTTTCGGGAAACATCCCAAATATTTTTGCAGGATTGGTACAGGCAATTTCAACATATTTATTCAAAGTAATTTTTCCTTTTGCAACTCCTTCACTATATAATAACTCCATCCTGTTTTCGAGTGCGGGGTGACCGTTAGGTATCTTTGAAAAATCTTTTTCTCCCAGCTTTTTTTGTTCCCACATAAATGGGCAATGGTCTGTTGCAACAACGTTTACCAATCCCTGGTTGATGCCAGCCCACAATGTTTGCTGGTCTTTCTTTTCACGAAGTGGCGGGCTCATCACCCATTTAGCGCCCTCAAAATCTTTTTCATACAAAGAAGCATCCAATAATAAATATTGAATGCATGTTTCAACAAATAACTTTTGATTTCTTTTTGTTGCATTGCGAACTGCATTCAATGCGCCTTCACAAGTGAGATGAACAATATATCCGGGGCAACCTGTATAATTCAACATATCCACAAATCTTTCCGAAGCTTCTGCTTCTGTAACTTCAGGCTGTGACAGATAATGATACAAGGGAGAAAGATTTCCTGCTTCTCTATTTTTTTGAATTAAATAATCAATCATATCTCCGTTCGTTGCATGAACAGTAACTATGCCCCCTTGTTTTTTTACTTCTTCCATCAAGCCAATCATTTGCCGGTCATCAATCATTAAAGCACCTTTATATGCCATGAAAGTTTTGAACGATGTAATACCTTCTTCTTCAATAAAACCTTTTATTTCTTTTTTTGTATTTTCATTAAAATCTGTAACAGCCATGTGAAAACTATAGTCACCAAACGTAGTTCCATTGGCTCTTCCATTCCATTCATCTAATGCTTCACGAAGCGAATAACCTTGCTTTTGCAAGACAAAATCTATAACAGTTGTTGTTCCGCCAAACAACGCAGCTCTTGTTCCTGTTGCATGTGTATCGCTTGAAAAAGTTCCCATAAAAGGCATTTCCAAATGCACATGCGGGTCAATTCCGCCAGGAAAAACTAACATACCTGATGCGTCAATTTCTTTATCTGCTTTTACATTTAATTTCTTTCCAATAGAAGAAATCTTTTCACCTTCAATAAAAATATCAGCAACATAATTATCTGCTGCTGTAATAATATTTCCATTTTTTATTAGTATAGACATCTTACATTTTTTGGTATTCTCAATCTATGAAAATTGCTCAACAAATTCAACAGGTTTTACATTTCTTAATGCAATTTTATATTTTCTCATCATGAGATAATAGACCAAACCGGAAACAAAAAATCCTACAAACCATGCATAGTTATACAAATGAGAAATCCAAAGTGGCATTGCATCTGAG
>JBEPVC010000243.1:0-3915 GCA_041691235.1 Chitinophagaceae bacterium | reverse complement strand
CCCGGTAAAATCGTTACCCTTCGTGAAGTAAGAGAAGAAAATTCTGTTCTTCGCAGGGCTGATAAAAAAACAGTTGAGTATCGTGACGCAAGACCTGCAACCTCTTCACCATTGTTACTTGGTATTACGAAGGCATCACTTGGTACACAAAGCTGGATTTCTGCAGCATCGTTCCAGGAAACAACGAAAGTTTTATCTTCAGCGGCTATACAAGGCAAAACAGATACTATGCTTGGTCTTAAGGAAAATGTAATCACAGGTCATCCAATTCCTGCAGGTACAGGGTTGAGAGAGTTTGAAAATATGATTGTAGGAAGCAAGGAAGAGTATGAATTGTTGATGACTGCAAAAGAAGCTATGGCTTTTGATGAAGAAGAATAAGGAATGTACAAATTAGCAAGCAAAGCTAATAAGTAGATGAGATAAAAAAGGAGTAAGAGAAATCTTGCTCTTTTTTGTTTTACTGGGGAATTATTTTCGCACCCAATACTTCAAGAGCTACGCTGTCTGTTCCTTTTGGCGCAAAATATTTTGTTTTGAAATTTTTTGTTTCGCCCGGCTGAAGTACTTCAAATACTGTTTCTTTATCTGTTTCCAATAAAACGCCGGTTTTACTGAAGAATGTCAATTTCAAATCAACATCTTTAAAAGCAGCTATTGTAGCTTTATTTGTTACCGTGGCCTTAATAACAGTTTGGCCAAAAAAGTTACGTTTGTCATGCCCGCCAACCAGTAAAAATTTTTGCGGGTCTTTTTGTTCTTTTTTTAGAAGAGATTCTTTGGTAAGTTTATAGCTTTCATCGGGAGTAGCATCACTTTTTGGGTCACTATTTCCACATGAAAAAAAAATAATTGAAAATGCAATTGATAGTATTGGCAATCTTTTCATTGAGAAAAATTTACCACAAGAAAAAAAATTTTATTCAAACTATACGTTAAAAATATTTAGCGGGTTATTGCGCATAGCGAAAGTGTGAAGTAAATCCAGTTCTTCCTTAGGCTTCTGTTCCCAGCCACAAAGCGCCGCCAATGCTGTTTTGTGAAGCACCTGTTACAGATGCAAGAACGGTATATTGTTCCCGCCACCTTAAAACTCCCAGCAAAGCAATAATAAGTGCTTCCTTATATTTTACAACCTCTTCAGCAGGAATGTGAATTTCAAAATTTATTTCACTAAGGTTTTGCTGAAGGTTACTTATCAAAAAAGAATTGAATGCTCCGCCCCCCGTTATGAATAATTGCTGAACTTCATTTTTTTTAAAGTGCTGCAATGAATTTATTAATTGAACGCAAATGTGTTCCGTGTAGGTGCGCAATGCATTTTCAGTATCTATGTCAAACGATTTTATAAGAGGAAATACAACATCGGTTCCGAAACTATTGGCTAACGACTTGGGATAAGGGAGTGAATAATATTCCAACGCATTTAGTTCTTCCAATAATTTTTTATTGATGGTGCCTTGCGAGGAAAGTTTTCCTTCATCATCAAATTCCAAATCTTTTTCATTGGCAAGCATATTTAAAACGCGGTTAGCAGCACAAACATCAAAGGCAACAATTTTATTTTCTTTATTGATTGAAATGTTTGCAATGCCGCCGAGATTTAAAAAGTAATTGTAATCTGCAAATAATAATTTTTCTCCTAAAGGCACTATTGGTGCACCTTGACCGCCGAATGCAACATCAATCGATCGGAGATCACTTACTACAGGAAGCTTTGTTTCAGCAGCAATGGCAGATCCATCACCGAGCTGGTGCGTCATTTTTTTTTCGGGTATATGAAAAGTTGTATGTCCATGAGAAGATATAAGATTTACCTGGTGATGCAATTTATTTTGATTAATGAAATCATTTATAGATGTTCCGATAAACCTTCCATATTCGGCATGTAATAACTGGTAATCCTTCGATGGTAATTCTATAGAATCTTTGAGTTTCGTTTCCCATATATGATTGTATTTTTTGCAGGCAGAATGTTTTATTTCATAATTCCAGGTGCCTGCCGTTTCCTGCATTTCTGCGAATGCTATGTCAAGCCCGTCAAGTGAGCTTCCACTCATTATTCCAATCACTTTATAAATCATGTAGAATTTAAATTACCTGTTTAGATTTTTTTGGATCCGATAACTATCGGATTTAGATTTGTTCAAATTTATAACTTTTAAGTTCTGGCGTTAAACTTGCTATCAAAAAATAAAATATAAACGATGGTAATTAACCTTAGTAGTGAATATTCGTTGGTTAGCGATTGGCTCAGCGAGTTAAGGAATATTGATGTGCAGCAGGACCGGCTAAGGTTTAGAAAAAATCTTGAAAAAATTGCTGAGGTAGCTGCGTATGAAATCAGCAAAAAATTGCATTGGGTTGAAAAGGAAATTACAACTCCGTTGGGTATCTCAATGTGTAAAGTACTGGAAAAACAACCGGTGCTTGCTACAATTTTGCGGGCAGGCCTGGCTATGCATACGGGGCTTTTAAATTATTTCGATAAAGCCGATAATGCTTTTATAAGTGCTTATCGGAAACATAATCCGGACGGAAGCTTTGAAATAAGTCTTGATTATATAAGTTGTCCTGAAATGGAAGATCGGGTAGTTATTATTTCTGATCCAATGCTTGCAACGGGTTCTTCCCTCGTAAAAACAATACAATTTATTCGTGAGGAAGGAAACCCCTCAGAAATTCACATAGTATGCGCGCTTGCGTGTACGGTAGGTATTGAGTACGTTTTGCGTGCGGAGCCAAAAGCATTTATTTGGTGTGGGGATATTGATGACGAATTAACTGCTAAAGGCTATATAGTTCCGGGTTTGGGAGATGCGGGTGACCTGGCTTATGGAGAAAAAGTGCAGATTTAATAATATTTATAAGTATCGGGATTTTTATAACAAATTGACACTACATTTTTGTGCAGCGCTTCACAAAAAAAATCGGTCTTACATCTACGCCCTTCCTGCGAAAATATCAAATTAAAACTTATCTTTAATTCCAGAACTATTGCAAGAGATGAAAAAAAAATCCGGACTTTTAGCTTTCATTCTATGTATTGCTTTTTATGCAAATGCGCAGGATCCTCACTTCTCTCAATTCTTTTCGTCGCCCCTAACATTGAATCCTGCTTTGACAGGTAAATTCGATGGTACAGTACGGGTCTCGGGTAATTACCGCAATCAATGGCCGGCATTCAATAATGTATATACTACTTCTACAGTAAGCGTTGACTTTGGAATATTAAAAAAGCATCTTCCTGATTTTGATACATGGGGAGTAGGTATTTTAGCACTTTCTGATAAAGCAGGCGCTGGCGTTCTTACAAATAATTATATAGCATTGTCTACATCTTATCACAAAGCTCTGGATGAAAATGGCTTTCAACAATTAGGGGTTGGTTTCCAGGGAAGCTATGGACAAAAAAGATTAGATGCGAGTAAACTTGTATTTGAAGATCAGCTAACACCATTTGGATTTACAGGTGTAACACAGGATATTTTTAATGCGGATAATTTGAACATTAATTATCTTGACGTTAATGCCGGAATTATATATACCGGTTCAACTAACGATCAAAATAATTTTTATGTTGGTGCATCTATGTACCATATCAATCGCCCTAAAGAAAGCTTTAAAGGTGGTAATTGGAATATTGCAACACGTACCACTATAAGTGCCGGTGGTTATTTTCCGGTGGCAGAAAATATCACATTGCATACAAGCGGCATATATCAACTGCAAAACAAAGCCTCAGAAACAACCATTGGTGGTGCTCTTGCAGCTGCAATTGATCCGGAAAGCGTTAATCCTTCCAATTTTTACATCGGTTCATGGTTTCGTGTAAACGATGCTATCATCCCGTACCTCGGCCTTGAGTTTGGAGGTATGAGGCTTGGTGCCACCTACGACATAAATGTTTCAAGT
>JBEPVC010000242.1:0-3936 GCA_041691235.1 Chitinophagaceae bacterium | reverse complement strand
ATACCTTCGCCAGCAGCTTCAACTGCAATTAATTTTACAGATTCTTCATTTAAGAAATGATAAAAAGCACCGGCTGCATTGCTACCGCCACCCACACACGCAATCACATAATCCGGTAATTCATTTCCATTTTTTTCTTTTAGCTGTTGTCTTATTTCATCGCTTATTACACTTTGAAAACGCGCAACCATATCAGGATACGGATGTGGCCCAACAACACTCCCGATTAAATAATAAGTATTTTCAGGATTATTAATCCAATCTCTGATAGCCTCATTGGTAGCATCTTTCAGCGTTTTGCTTCCGCTTCTTGCAGGAATAACTTTTGCCCCGAGCATTTTCATTCGTGCAACATTTGGTGCTTGCCTCTGAATATCTTTTTCTCCCATGTACACAATGCATTCAAGGCCTTTTAGTGCACACACAGTTGCTGTTGCCACTCCATGTTGACCTGCGCCAGTTTCAGCAATAATTCTTTTTTTGCCAAGGCTTTCTGCCAATAAAATTTGTCCAATGGTATTATTGATTTTATGCGCGCCGGTATGGCAAAGATCTTCACGTTTTAAAAATATTTGTGCGTTGTATTTATCACTTAGTCTTTCTGCCAAATATAATGGCGTGGGCCGCCCCACGTAATCTTTTAAAAGTGAATTGAATTCATTTTTAAATTTCTCTTCGCTAATAATTCTTAAATAGTTTTCTTTTAAATGCTGAACATTATTGTGGAGCATCTCGGGAATATAAGCTCCACCGAACTCACCGTAATACCCTTTATCATCTACATTAAAATTCATAATTACATTTTTATCCATCCTGCGGGTGTTTAGGTGTTTCTAAAATTAATTGTAAAAAAATCAGGTCGAGCCATTTGCCAAATTTGTAACCAACTTGTTTGAAATGCGCAACTTCTTTAAAGCCAAACTTTTTATGAAGTTGCAGGCTTACTTCATTAGTTGCGTCTATGCTTGCTATGATAGTATGCATATTTAATTCAACAGATGCATCAATCAAAGGCTTTAATAGAAGTTTACCAATTCCTTTTCCCCTATGTATCGCGGCAACATATACAGAATTCTCTACCGAATATTTATATGCCTGCCATTGCCTGAATGTTCCTATTGTACTGAATCCAAGTAGTTCATTATTGTCTTCAGCAACAAAAACCGGGAATCCCTGTTCTTGCTTGGTTAGAAACCATTCTTCCCGCATTTGCAGCGTATGCGGTTCGTATTGATATACCGCTGCTGTATGCAAAATGATATCGTTATAAATTTCTAGAATTTGCGGTAAATCTGTTTCTATTGCAAGACGAACATGCATACTTATATTTTAATACCTCTTAAAACTTTTTTTATTTTTTCAAGATCTTTTATCCCGGGTTCAATTTCCACTTTACTGTTTATATCTAAAGCATAAAAAAAAGAATGCGTGAAAGCCATAACTTTTTCAACATCATCAGAACCAATTCCTCCACTTAAAAAAAAGGGCTTATTAATTCTATTTTCTTTCAAAAGTTCCCAATCAAATTTTTCCCCGGTTCCACCATAAGCATTTTTTCGGTTTGTGTCAAACAAATAATAGTCACAAAATTCTTCGTAAGGCTTTATCATCCAGTCAATATTCTGCTCGTTGGACCGGGTAATCCTGAATGCTTTTATAACGGTCACCTGGCTGCTGATGTGATTGCAAAATTCCGGAGTTTCATCACCGTGTAATTGAACAATATTCAACCCGAAATTTTCAACATTGTCAAATATTTCTTTTTGAGAAGCATTCACAAACACGCCAACTTTTTTCAGAGAAAGATTCAGAGATTTTACATCTTCTGCTTTCAGTTTATTGGTAACGCACCTTAGCGATTGTTCATAAAAAATGAGCCCGGCAAAATCAACACCCAATTCATTCAATTCAGTTAACTGCTGCAATTGCGTAATGCCACAAACTTTTAATTTCATATTGCTCTTTTTAACTCCTCTGTAAAATTTTGAAACGCTTTCCCGGGATTTTCATCTTTCATAAATTTCTCGCCCATTAAAAATCCTCTGAATCCGTGTCGCTTTAAAAGCTTAATATCGGAAACATCGTCTATCCCGCTCTCTGATATTTTAATTTTATCTACCGGAATTTTTGTACTCAATTCAATAGAACGATTTATATCAACAGTGAATGTTTTTAAATCGCGATTGTTGACTCCCACAACATCTACGTCATTGCAAATATGTTCAAGTTCCTGCTCATCATGAATTTCGAGCAACACATTTAAACCAATATTTTTTGCAAAAGCTGAAAATAATTTCACTTCATTCTTTGTAAGGCAGGCAGCGATTAATAAAATTATCTCAGCGCCAAATGCTTTGGATTCTATCAATTGATATTCGTCAATTATAAAATCTTTTCTTAACAAAGGAACTTCATTAATTGTCGCTTGAAGTAAATCATTTAAAGAGCCTCCGAAAAATTCTTTATCTGTAAGAATAGAAATTCCACTTGCTCCATATTTCGCATAAGAAGAAGTTACTTCTGTAACCGTAGAACCAGCATTAATAATGCCTTTTGAGGGCGACCTCCTTTTAAATTCCGCGATAATGCCGGTCTTGTCATTTCTCAATAAAAAATCCCTGAAAGAAAGTGTTTCGTTTTTAAAGAACGGACCATTTTCTAACTCAACAATACTTTTGGCAACTCGCCGCTCTGCAACTTCAAGCTTCTTTTTTGCAACTATAGTTTCCAGTATGTTCATTTATTGAAGACTTATTAATTTTTGAAAACAGTTATAAGCTTTTCCACTTTCAAGACTATCGACCGCCATTTCATAGCAGTTTTCATAATCACTACCGGTACCGGCTGAACGCAGGGCAATCGCCGCATTAGCTATCACCACAGCATTCTGAGCCCATGATCCCTCACCCCTCAAAATTTTCAAAAATATTTTTGCCGCTTCGTCTGTTGAATTGCCACCATAAATATCTTCAGGACTAACAGTTCGCTTTCCCAAATAATCTGCTGATAAAATTTGCTCACCTTCGTTTGTAATAACTTTTGTTTCGCCTGTTAATGATATTTCGTCATAACCTTCAAGGCTATGTATAATTGTAAATTTTGCATATGATTGCTGAAGCAAATAGGAATAAATGCGCGCCATTTCAAGGCTATACACGCCTACAACTTGTATGTCCGGCAGTGCCGGATTCACCATTGGGCCAAGCATATTAAAAAAAGTACGAACACCAAGATTCTTTCTTATAGGACCAACTACTTTTAACGCCGGATGAAATAAAGGCGCATGCATGAAACAAATATTAGCATCTTCTACTTCCAGTAGTAATTTTTTATTATCCGACGAAAATTTATAGCCATGTGCTTCCATTACATTGCTGGCACCACTTATAGATGATGCACCATAGTTACCGTGCTTCGCAACTTTTTGACCTGTACCTGCAACAATAAAACAACTAAGGGTAGAAATATTAAAAGTATTTTTTCCATCTCCGCCGGTACCTACAATATCCAAAACGCTAAATGGTTTTAAATTCACAGGCACGCACAATTCTATCAAGGCATCTCTAAAGCCAAGCAGTTCCGGAATTGTAATACTTCGCATAAGGTACACCGTTGTGAAAGATGCAATCTCAGCATCGGAATATATTCCTTGGGAAATATTCACAAGAACTTCTTTGGCGCTTTCGCGGGAAAGCGCCTTATGCTCAAATAAATATTGCAATATCTTTTTCATCATTATTTTTTTAACCAATTACGCATCATCTTTTCACCCATAGGTGTTAATACACTTTCCGGGTGAAACTGAACTCCCTGCACATCAAATTTTTTATGACGCAACGCCATAATATAATTACTTTCATCTGTTGCTGTAATTTCAAGTTCAGCCGGAAAATTTTTTTCACTAACAATCCATGAATGGTAGCGACCTACTTCCAA